>JASIBM010000063.1 GCA_030045175.1 Streptosporangiaceae bacterium
CGCTTGATCTGATCGAAGTTCGTGGTCTCGCGGAACGCTGCCAGGGCATACAGGTCGCGGGCGTAGGCCCACAGGTTCGGGTAGTCGGTCAGCCGCCTGATGCTGGCCTTGAAGTGCGAGTAATACACCGAGTCGAACCGCGCGAGCGTCACCCACAACCGCACGTCCGCCTCGGTGATCGCAGGCCCGGTCAGGTAACGCTGCCCGCCGAGCAGCGCCTCGAGGTGGTCCAGGGTCTCGAAGAGCGCAGTGACGGCCTCGTGGTAGGCCGCCTGCGAGGCGGCGAAGCCGCACCGGTAGACCCCATTGTTCACCCGTTCGTAGATCACCGAGTTGATCTCGTCGATGGCCGGGCGCAGCGCCTGCGGATACAGGTCGATGGACGGGTCCGCCGGGTCGGCCCACCGGCCGAACTGGGTGTCGAGGTCGATCGTGATGTCGGGGAAGTTATTGCTCACGATCCGCCCGCCCTGCTTGTCCCAGAGCACGGGCACCGAGATGTGGCCAGGGTAACCAGGCTCCGTCGCGTCGTACGCCTCGCGCAGGAACGCGAATCCGTTGACGGGATCGAGCCCGTAACCGTCACCCTCACGGAACGCCCAGCCCCGCCCGTCTCTGATCGGATCGACGGCGGACAGCGAGATGACCTGCTCGAGGCCGAGCAGCCGGCGGACGATGGCCGAGCGCTGTGCCCACGGGCACGCCCACGAGATGTACAGGTGATACCGGCCAGGCTCGGCCGGGTAGCCGCTCGACCCGTCGGCCGTGATCCTGCCGCGGAACGGGTAGGGCGCGCGCACGAACTCGCCCGCAGGAGGCCCTGCCTCGCTCGCAGGCCGGCCGCCGTCGTCAGCCCGCCGCCGGTAGTCGCCGTAGTCGCCGTAAGCATCGAAATCCACCGGGCCGGCACCTCGCGCCACGCCGACGCCGTCACCGATCGCTGTCATCGATCCTCCCCAGGGACCTATGCGGGAGAGCAGTTCCGCGACATCACTTTAGCCCTGGGCGTCTCGTTGCTGGTATAGCTGACGGGCGAGCGCGTCCTGCTCGGTCGGCGGCTTGGCCAGGCCGCGCGGCCACAGCCGCCAGGCGCGGACGGTGCAGATCTCGACCGCGTACAAGGTGACCTGGGCCTGCAGGTAGAGCCACGCGAGCAGGCCGAGCACGACGCCGAACGTGCCGTACAGGGCCGATATGTGTTGCAACATGTGGCCCACCACGTAGCCGCCGACGAGCTGAAGCACCTGCCAGCATGCCGCGGAAAGCACCGCGCCGAGGCGCAACTGCCCCCAGCTGACCTCGGTTGCAGTGGCCAGCCGGAATGCCACCCAGAAGAACCCGATATTCAGAACAAATGACGCCGCGATGACCCAGGCGGTCGCGGCGAATCCGGTCGCGACGTGACCAAGCCCGCTGGCCACCGACGACAGGTAGCCGGTGACGACCTGCCCGACCCCGACGACCACGACGAACCCGGCCCCGCGCAGCACCGACCAGGGGAAGGCCGGCCGCCGTGCCCTGGGCACCGCCCACACCGAGTCGAAGGCGCGCCGCACGGCCGCGGCCGCGCCCCTGGCGCCAAGCAGCGCGACTACCAGGCCGACCGCGAGCGCGGGGCCAGTTCCGCTCAGCGGATGGACGCTGCTCTTCAGCTGCGCCCCGATGACCGGGTAGGTGCTCAGCGCGGAGCTGATCAGGTGCTTTCTTAGCTCGGGGTCGTCGTGCAGCACCAGGTCGAGCACCGTGAGCACCACGAGCAATATCGGGAAGATCGAGACGAACCCGTAGTAGGCGATCAGCGCGGCGAGGTCACCCGCCCTGTCGTCGCCGAACTTCTTCCACACCGCGACAGGGAAGGCCAGCCAGGGCACTCGCCGTTGCAACCGGTCGGCCGCGGCGAGTGCCTCCCTCGGGCTAGCTCGCACCGCTAGGATCTTCCCCCGAACGGGCGGCGCATCCGCGCCGGCTCCCAGCCATCGGTGAGCACAGGACGCAGTCATGACCGTGGTTCTCGTCACCGGGGGGACAGGAACCTTCGGCCGCAAGCTCACGCCCATCCTGGCCGCGCGGGGACACGAGGTAAGGACGCTGTCCCGCCATCCGGGCCTGGGCACGCACGTCGGGGACCTGACCACCGGCGCCGGCCTGGCGCAGGCGGCGGCGGGCGCAGACGTGGTCGTGCACGCGGCTACCGACAGCCGGGTGACCGCGATGGGGCGCACCGACCCCCAGCAGACCGCGCGGCTGCTCGGAGCCATCGGCGACTGCCGGCACCTGCTGTACATCTCGATCGTCGGCATCGACGCGATCAGGTACCGGTACTACCGGTCCAAGCTGGAATGCGAGCGGCTGATCGCGGCGAGCCCGGTGCCGTCCACGACGCTGCGCGCGACCCAGTTCCACGAGCTGATCGCCCGCGTGCTGGTGTCCACGGCCCGGTCTCCGGTTGCCATGCTGCCGCTTGACCTGCCATTTCAGAGCGTCGCCGCGGCCGAGGTGGCGGCCAGGGCGGCCGACTTGATCGAGGGCGAGCCGCTCGGGCGCGCGCCAGACTTCGGCGGACCGCAGGTGCTGACCGGCAGGCAGATCACGCAGGCCTGGCTGCACAGGCACAGCCACCCGCGGGTCGTGTTCGGCATTCGCTGGCCCGGCGCGGTCTACCGGGCCTTCGCGGCGGGCCTGCACACCTGCCCGGAGCACGCCGACGGTCACCAGACCTGGGAAGAGTTCCTGGCAGCCTGAGGTACGCGACTGACCCCTCGTGTGGCGGATAGTTAGCGAGGGAAATAAAGTTGGTATCTCGGCTTGTTCAGTACGTTTGTCGCGGCAGATACTCCGGTGAGGGCTACTTGGCTACCACAGATCACAGGCAAGGTGACGGCGAACACGGCGCGGCGAACAGCAGCGCAGCCAACGGCAGCGCGGCCAACGGCAGCGCTCCGAACGGCAGCGCACCTAGCGCCCGGGGGACCCGAGGGCTGCGCGGCGCCCACTACAAGTGGGTAGCGCTCTCCAATACGACGCTCGGCATGCTGGCGGCCACCGTCAACGCGTCGATCGTGATCATCTCGCTGCCTGCCATCTTCCGCGGCATCCACCTGAACCCGCTCACCCCGAGCAACATCAGCTACCTGCTCTGGATGCTGATGGGCTACCTTGTCATCTCCGCTGTCCTGGTCGTGACCCTGGGCAGGCTCGGCGACATCTACGGCCGGGTCAGGATGTACAACGCCGGGTTCGCGATCTTCGCGCTCGGTGCGCTCGCGCTCCCCTTTGACCCGCTCACCGGGCCAGGCGGGGCGCTCTGGCTGATCGGCTGGCGGATCTTGCAGGCGATCGGCGGCGCGATGCTGATGGCCAACTCCCCGGCCATCCTGACCGACGCGTTCCCCTCCAACCAGCGCGGCATGGCCATGGGCATCAATCAGGTGGCAGGCATCTCCGGCCAGTTCATCGGCCTGATCCTGGGCGGCATCCTGGCCGCGGTCGACTGGCGGCTGGTCTTCATCGTCTCGGTGCCGATCGGCGTGGGCGGCACGATCTGGTCCTACCTGAGCCTGAAGGAAGTGGGCGTCCGGACCCCGGCCAGGATCGACTGGCTCGGCAACATCACGTTCGCGATCGGCCTGGTCATGCTGCTGACCGGCATCACCTACGGCATCCAGCCCTATGGCGGGCACTCGATGGGCTGGACCAGTCCGCTGGTGCTGACCGGACTGATCGGGGGCCCGGCGTTCCTGATCCTGTTCTGTTACATCGAGTCCAGGATCGAATCGCCGATGTTCGACCTGCACCTGATGAAGA
>JASIBM010000447.1 GCA_030045175.1 Streptosporangiaceae bacterium
TGGTCACGCTCGGCGACGCGCGCGGGCTGAGCGCGCGCACCGCGGCGTACTGCGACGCGCCGATGCGCGACCTGCCCGAGCAGATCGACCAGGCCCGCGCTGCCCTGGGCGACGCGCCCGCCTACCGTCGCCGCGGCGTTGCCCGGGTGGTGGTGCCGCGCGGGGACGTCGAGGTCGATGTCGACCTGGAGAGCAGCGAGGACGGGGTGTACCTGTGGGGCGCGCTCGTCACGCTGCGTACCGGCCGAGTCCCCGGCGAGTACCACGCGTTCGTCAGCTGGGACCCGATGGTCGCCGAGGCCGAGACCGGGCTGTTCACGCGGTTCTGGAGCTGGCTAGACCGGCTAGCCAGGGACGCGGCCGGCGAGGGGCTGACGTTCCGCGCCTATTGCTTCAACGCAGGCGCCGAGGGTGCGCACATGCGCAGGCTCGCCGCGGCCGCCGGGGTGGCCGGCCAGGTGGCCGCGTTCACCGGCTCGCCGCAGTGGGTGGACCTGCTGCCCGCGTTCGACGCGCAGCTCATCACCGGCTCGGGCAGCGGCCTGAAGAACCTCGCGGCCCTGGCCGGCTACGCGTGGCCGGTCGGCGACCCAGGTGGTGAGCGCGCGCTGGCCCGCTACGACGAGGCCACGGCCGGCGATGCCGCGGCGCGTACCTGGCTGCTCGCCTACAACAGGGGCGACACCGAGGCGACGCTCGCGCTGCGCGAATGGCTCGACCTGGCAGCGAGCGGCTGCCCGCCGATCGAGGACCTAGAGCGTCGCGATGCGGCCACCCGGTACTCACCGTTGCCTTAGGCAATGATCTAATGCTCAAGGCGGGCTATTCGGGCTAATGGCGATGAAGGAGCGAGATGCGACGTTATCTGGCCGGCCTGACGGCCGCGACGGTGCTCGGGTCGTGCGCCGCGCTGCTGCCCGGCGCCACGGCGGCCGCTACCCAGGCCCGGTCGGCGGACGGCTACGCCGACATCAGCGTGATGTCGTGCGCGGCACCTGGCGATTGCAGCGCCGGCGGGGACTACGAGGGCAGCACGTACCCCTCGGGCGAGCTGTTCGTGGTTGCCGAGAACCATGGCACCTGGGGGACGGCGAGGGAGCTACCCGGCATCGGGGCGCTGAACGTAGGCAAGGGCGCCGAGTTCTTGTCGATGTCCTGCGCCTCGGTCGGCAACTGCGGCGCGGTCGGGTTCTACACCGACCACTCGCAGGAGCGCAGGGCCTTCGCGGTCAGCGAGAAGGGCGGTAAATGGGGCAAGCCGCTCGAGATCGCCGGCACGCGGACCTGGCAGGTCGTCGCGCCTGTCCCGATCATGGCGGTGTCCTGCCCATCGCCGGGCAACTGCGCCGCGTATGGCACGTACGCGACCTTCACAAGTAGCTCGTCCCATGCGTTCGTCGTGAGCGAGGTGCGCGGCACCTGGGGCAAGGCGCGGGCGGTGCCCGGGGTCAAGCTCAACGCGCTGTCCTGCGGCTCGGCAGGCAACTGCGTGGCCGGCGGCTTCTCGGCCACCAGGGCCGTCCTGGTCACCGAGGCCCGAGGCAAGTGGGGGAGCCCGGCCCCTGTCCCCGGCATCGCGGCCAACCAGACGGTCGCCCCGCAGGTCAGCGCGGTGTCCTGCGCATCGGCGGGCAACTGCGCGGCCGGGGGCTCCTACCAGGTCGGCGACGACATCCAGCTGTTCGTGACCAGCGAGCGGGACGGCAAGTGGGAAACGGCGGAGGAACTGCCCGGCATCGCGGCCCTGAACATCGGCGGGGCCTCCTTCAGCTCGCTGTCCTGCCCGTCGGCAGGCAATTGCACCGGCGGCGGCACCTACGTGGACGCGGCCGGCTTCGACGCGTTCGTGGCCGACGAGCAGGGCGGAACCTGGGGCGACGCGCAGGAGGTGCCAGGCACCGGGGCGCTCAACCTCGGTTCCCCCGGGTTCCACGCCGCCGAGGTCACCGCGCTGTCCTGCCGCTCGGCCGGCAACTGCGCGGCCGGCGGGTACTACACGGACAGCGCCAACGACACCCAGGTGTTCGTGGACACCGAGGTGAGCGGTAGCTGGGGGACGGCGATCGAGGTTCCTGGCACGTCCTCGCTCAATGCCGGGGGGAACGCAAGCCTCCCGGTGCTCTCGTGCGGTTCGGCTGGCAATTGCGGGGCAGGCGGGTTCTACGCCGACGCCGCCCTGCACGACCAGGCGTTCGTGGTGACGCTGGCTGGCGGCACCTGGGGCACCGCGATCGAGGTGCCAGGTACCGCCGCGCTCGAGCGCGGCTGAGGCGGCCGGCCGGCCCTGGGCAGGCTCAGACGGTAACCGGATCCTGGTCGTGACCCAGGCCGAGGTCGTGGTCTGGGTCGCCGTTCGCTGACGGCACCGTGGCCGCGGTCTGGGCTCCGCTACCGGTACCAAGCAGCTCGTGCGCCGCCAGCGTGAGCAGGTAAGGCACCATGTCGGTGGAGCGCTTGACCACCCACGCGGTCCCCTTGGTCGCCATCCAGGTGAACTGGGCAAGCCTGCCAGGTGGCCGGTTCACTGGCTCGGCGGCCGGAGGCTCAGCGACCGGCAGCCCGACGTCGGCGAGCAGGCTGTGAAACGACCTGGCGATCAGGCGGTGGCCGCGCTCGTTCGGGTGCAGCCTGTCCACGGCCCACATCTGCCTGTCGTAGGCGGCCGCCGAGCCCGCCGCGTCGAAGTGCAGCGTGCCAAACCGCTCAGCCGCGGCGTCGAGCGCCGCGTTGACGGCCTGCGTCCGCCGGGCCAGCGGCGTCGCGAGCGACTTCGGCAGCCTGAGCATCTGGCCGGCGTCAGGCAGCCGCATCGTCAGCACCTGCGCGCCGCTCGCCCGCAGCGCGCCCACGATGCGGCCGGTCGCGGCCATGATCTGCTCGGGGTCGAAGCTCGACCTGAGCGTGTCGTTGATGCCGAACACCACGCTGGCGATGTCGGGCTTGATGGCCAGCGCGCGGGGTAGCTGATCATGCTCGATGTCGGCGACGGTCGCCCCGTTGCCAGCGAGGATGTGCAGCTCGGGGTCGCGCAAGCCGTCGGCGAGCAGGGCTGCCCAGCCGCGCCAGGCACGGCCGTCCGCTGCCCTGGCGCTTCGCCGGATCGGGTCGCCGACGCCGAGGGTAATCGAATCGCCAAGCGCGGCAAACCTCGTCACGCAGCCACTCCAGTCAGGTCGGTTGCCCCGGTAAGGTCGGTCCCACTGGCCAGATTAGCCGCCTGGGCGAGCGTGGTCACCCCGGCAGCTCCGGCTAGCACGGCCTCGTAGTGTCCGATCAGCTCGTCGCCGCGCGCGGACCAGCTGCGCTGGAGCATGGCCTGCCGCGCCGCCTGTCCTTGCGCTGCCCGCATTGTCGCGTCGCCGAGCAGCGCGGACACGGCGCGAGTAAGAGCGTCGGCGCTGCCTGGCTCGACCAGGAACCCGGTCACCCCGTCATCGACGAGGTCGAGCGGGCCGCCGGCGGCCGGCGCCACCACGGGCAGGCCGCTGGCCGCGGCTTCCTGCAAGGTGTTGCCGAAGGTCTCGTGGGGCCCGGCGTGCGCGAAGACATCGAGGCTGGCGTAGATGCTGGCGAGTTCCTCGCCGTGCCGATAGCCAAGGAACAAGGCGCCGGGGAGCGCTCGCCGTACCGCGGCGTCCGCGGGACCTGAGCCGACGATGACGAGCCGCACCCCTGGCAGCCGTGCCACGCCGGACAGCAATTCGAGCCGCTTCTCCGTCGCGAGCCTTCCCACGTAGCCGACCACCACCTCGCCCTGCGGCGCGAACTGCCCGCGCAACTCGGCGCTGCGCTTGGCCGGGCTGAACCGGGTGGTATCCACGCCGCGCCCCCACACCACGACGCGCTCGAAGCCGCGCGCGGCGAGGTCGGCGGCCGTCGCCGTGGACGGCGCGAGCGTCAGGTCGACGGCGTTGTGTATCTTGCGCAGGTAGCGCCACGCGACCGCCACGCCCGGCCTGCCCAGGTGGTAGGCGCGGGCGTACGCGGCCATGTCGGTGGCGTACACCGCGACCGTGGGCAGCCCGAGCCGCCGGGCGGTCACGGCCGCGCCGGTGCCGAGGAAGACCGGTCCCGACAGGTGCACGACGTCGGTGCGGTGCGCGAGGAGCAAGCCGCGGATGTGTGGCCATGGCAGGCCAACTCGAAATCCTGGGTAGAGCGGAAGGGCCAGCGAGGGCACCCGGATGACAGGGAACCCGAAGCTGGCGTCTGGGCGGGGTTGCCTGGCCGCTGGCTCTGGCGCTATCACGAGTGGCTCATGACCCCGACTGGCCAGTTCGTTGGCGACGCGCACGGCAGTGACGGCTACACCGTTGACGTCGGGCGGGAAGGACTCTGTGACATAGGCGATCCGCACAACCCCTACGGTCGCCGACGGATTGCTCAATCGGGCTCCAATGCCATGACCAACGGGCAAATAAAAGATGACATGTAAGAGAAGCTGCCCGCAAGCGGCACGGCCGCTCGTCCCGGCACGATGGCAGGTTCGCCGCGCGCTCCACGGCGGCCCTGACGACCCGCGCGTACAGCACGCCACCTGCGGGTTGCGGGTGAATGCCGTCCGGCCAGAGCAGGTAGGTGCGGTGCTCGATCGCGGCGAACCAGTTCGCCAGGACGACGCGGGGATGATCTCGCACAGCGGTCGCCAGCGTAGCGTTGACTGACGGTTCCCACGACCGGTCGGCGAACGTGTTGACCAGTACGAGCAGCCGCCGCGGGCCGATCTCGGCGAACAACTGGCTGATCTGGCCGGCCGTGATGGCGCCGTTGGTGCCGAGCCCGAACACGACCACCGGCCGCAGGCGCCCGCTTCGGCGCAGGCTGGCGAGCACCTGCAAGCCCGTGGCGAACTGACGGCCCACCACCGCGTTGATGTAGATCCCCGGCAGGTCCTGCTCGAGGGCCGGCGTCGACGCCACCATCACCGAGTCGCCGATGGCGGTGACCGAGCGGCCTGTCACCGTTACGTGGCGGCGCGTTCGGGTGCGAGGCGCGCTGGCTCCGGCGACCTTGCCTGGAAGGGTGGCTGCCGGATGGCTGCTGCCCGCCTGCGGCGCCGCGCTGGCGCCGGGGCCGGCGCCGGCCAGGGCCAGTCTTGCCGTAGTGGCCGCGACGAGGGCGAGGGCCACGACGAGCAGGCTAGCGCGCCATCGCGGGACCCGCCGGGGTCGCCTGTGCTTCGCCATGGCGGCTACCGCGACGCGAGGAACGAGAGCCGCACCTGGCGCTCAGGATTGTCGGCGTTGATGTCCACGACGCCGACCGACTGCCAGGTGCCGAGCGCGAGCGTGCCTGCCACGACGGGGAGCACGGCGAAGGGCGGCAGGAAGGCCGGGAGCACGTGTGAGCGGCCATGGCCGCGCGAGCCGTGCGAGTGGCGCCACCTGTCGTCGGCTGGCAGCAGTTCGGCCAGCACCGACAGCAGGTCGTCGTCGCTTCCCGAGCCAAGCTCCATGATCGCGATGCCCGCGGTCGCGTGCGGGACGAACACGTGCAGCAGCCCGTCGCCGCCCTGAGCGGCCTCGCGGGCGAACGCCTCGCATCGCGCCGTGACGTCATGCACGCGGTCCTGGCCACCGGTACGGAGCACGAACGTCGTGGTCTTCATATCGCCGATCGTGCCGCCTCGGCGCTGGGCGCGCCACCGGAACGAGCCGGCGCGCGCCGGGGGTAATCGCCGATAGATAGCCGAGGGCGCGGGCCGGGCTACTGGCAGGCCGGGCTACTGCGGTCGTGTCGTGGTGGCCATCCCGTCCTGCCAGGCGTTGGCTCCGGCCGCGGTCGCGGCCTTCGCCTGGGCGATCTTCCGCTTGACGATCGCGCTCGGCGGCTCTTCCTGGGCCAGCACCCAGCGCCGGGCCGCGGCCACCACGGCGGTGCCGCTGACGGCGATCCCGCACAGGCTGATCAGGCCGCCGGCCGCCATCAGGGCCATCCCGACGATCATCGCCTTGGAGCTCGCTGAGTTGGCGCCCAGGCCGGTCAACGGTGAGCTGGTACCCGACATTGTGTCCCCCGAGGTCGATCGTGCCCAGTGTTGATCAAGCCCAGTGTTGATCACGCCCAGGTGCTAAGCCTTCCCTGACTTGTCCCACAATCACTCACCCTCGCCGGGTGATGTGCGCCGCGAGGCACGGCGTCAAGATCACCAGGAAAGCAGGCGTGCGGGAGGCCAGCCTGACAACCGACGGGTCGCAGCGTGAGATCGAGCGACTACGCGCTGAGGTAGACGAGCTGAAGTCCAGGCTGGCGGCGCAGGCCGGCCCGGCCCGGCGATCCCGGCTTGGCTGGCGCGGCCCGGTGGCGACGTTGCTCATCGTCATCGGATGCCTGCTCGCCCCGATGTCGGTGCTTGGCGCATGGACAGCCAATCAGGTGTCGGACACCAGCAGGTACGTGCAGAACGTCTCGCCGCTCATCACCTCACCCGCGGTCCAGGGCGCGCTGACCGACAAGATCACCACGGCGATCTCCAGGCAGATCAACGTACCGGGCCTAGCCAAGCGGGCGGCCAGGCAGCTATCGGCGCACGGCCTGCCGAGGCTGGGCACGCTGCTCTCGGCCTTCTCCGGCTCGATCGCGAGCGCGGTCGCCGGCCTCATCCACCGCGTCGTCACCAAGATCGTCCATAGCCCGTTCGTCGCCCGGCTGTGGGTTCAGGGGAACACGATCGCGCATGCCCAGCTCGTCAGGGCCCTCTCCGGCAGGCCAAGCGCCCTGAGCGTGTCTAACGGCAAGGTCGTCATCGGGCTCGCCCCGTTCATCGACCGGGTGAAGCGCGACCTGGCCGCCCGCGGGCTGGGGATCGTGGCCAAGCTGCCGACGATCAACCCGACGTTCCCCCTGTTCTCGGCGACGTACCTGGTCCGGGCTCGGTCGCTGTACCGCCTGCTGAACATACTGAAGTGGGGATTGCCGATCGTCACGCTACTGCTGCTGGCCGGCGGCGTCTACGTGGCCAGGCGGCATCGGCGCGCGCTCGTGGGCGCCGGCCTCGGCCTGGCCGTCGCCATGCTCGGGCTCGCGGCCGCCATCGCCATCGGCAGGGCCATCTACCTGAGCAAGATCCCGTCCAGCGTCCTGCCGGCCGACGCGGCGGCGGTCATCTTCGACACCCTGGTGCGCTTCATCAGGCAGGGATTGCGGGTGCTCCTTGTGCTCGGCCTGGTCGTGGCGATCGCCGCGTTCTTCAGCGGCCCATCCGTTACCGCCGTCCGCACCAGGAGCACCGTGATCTCGGCGTTCAGCGTGATCCGCGGCGGCGCCGAGCGCGTGGGCCTGACGACCGGGCCGGCCGGCCGCTGGACGTACCGGCATCGAACCGCGCTGCGGGTGGTCGCCGTCGGCATCGCGGCCGTGGTCTTCGCGTTCTGGACCGATCCGACCGGGCTGGTGGTGCTGGCCATAGCGCTCGTGCTGCTCGGCGTCATCGCCCTCATCGAGCTCATCGGCCGGCCGCCACGCCTTCCGCGGGCTCAGGTCAAGGGTCCGTCGGCGTGATCTTGCCGAACCGGTTGTCCCCGGCGGGTCGGGTCCGCCATGCTGACGCGATGGCATTATCTGCGCTGGCGGGAGCGCTCGCGGCCTTGGCGGCAGGCCTGGCGTTCGGCGTCGCC
>JASIBM010000448.1 GCA_030045175.1 Streptosporangiaceae bacterium
GGTGCCGCCTGGGCGCCGGAGCGCAGCGACAAGTCCAGGCGGCACCTTAAGGGCGCCCCGGAGGCGAGCGGGAAGACCTGCGCGAGCGAGCCGAAGGCGAGCCGAGCGCGAGCGAGCCGCAGGGGCGCGGTGCCGCCTGGGCGCCGGAGCGCAGCGACAAGTCCAGGCGGCACCTTAAGGGCGCCCCGGAGGCGAGCGGGAAGAGCAGCGAGCGGGAAGCTCAGCTCAGGCCGCAGGCGGCGTGGATGTCGGCGCGGCTGGCCAGCTTGACCCTGGCGCCACGGTCGAGCGCCGCGGCGAGCTCACGCTCGGCGGTCTCGATCTTCAGCCAGTCGTCGTAACTGACCGGCTTGATGCCGCGCTCGGCGAGCAAGCTGGCGAAGGGCGCCGACCAGGCGACCCGGGCTTCGCCCGCCCCGTCTGCCGGGTCGGCCTCGGGCAACCTGAGCAGGCCGGGCCTGGGCAGCTGCACGTCGCCGGGACCGGGCCCGCCGGCAAGGTCGGCGAGCAGGCCGCGCACGGTCTGGGCCGCGTCGGACTTGTTGGTCCCGATCACGCCAGTCGGCCCGCGCTTCAGCCAGCCAGCGACGTACTCCCCGGGCAGCGGCTGGCCATCGGGGCCGAGCACGCGACCCTCGGCGTTCGGCACGGTGTGCGAGCGGTCATCGAACGGCACGCCGGGTAGCGGCACGCTCTGGTACCCGACGCTGCGCAGCACCATCTGGACGGCCAGCGTCTCGTGCTGTCCGGTCCCGGTCAGGCGCCCGTCGGCATCGAGCCGAGTGCGCTCGACAGTCAGTCCCTCCACCCGTTGCGACCCGAGGATCTGCGTCGGCGCCAGCCAGAAGCGAACCGTCAGCCTGCGTGCCGCGCCAGCCGGCGACCGCCCGGCCCAGTCGCTGATCACCGCGTAGTTGCCGCGCACGTGCCGGTCGCTGGCGACGAGCCTGGAGCTCTCGCCGCTGGCGTCGAACGCGTCGAGGTCCGCCTCGCCCGCGCCGACGACCACGTCTACCCCGGCGAGCTCGCCTAGCTCGCGTAGTTCCTTGGTGGTGAACTTGGCTTGCGCCGGGCCACGCCTGCCGATCATGTGCACCTCGCGGACCTTGCTCGCGAACAGGGCGTCGAGCACCGGCTGTGACACGTCGGTCTCGGCAAGCTCGGCCGGCTCGCGGATCAAGATCCGCGCGACGTCCACGGCCACGTTCCCGACCCCGATCACCGCCACCGACTCTGCGTCCAGGGCGAACCTGTCCGGGTCCATGTCCGGGTGCCCGCAGTACCAGTTGACGAAGTCGGTGGCCGCGTAGCTTCCCGGCAGGTCCTCACCTGGTATCCCGAGCCGCCGGTCGCGCATCGCGCCGGTCGCGTAGACGACCGCGTCATAACAGGACAGCAGGTCATCTCTGGTCACGTCCTGGCCGAGGTGCACGGCACCGATGAACCTGACGCCCTCGTGCTCGAGTACGCCCCGCAGGTAATCGGCGATCGACTTGATCGACTTGTGGTCTGGCGCCACGCCGTAGCGCACGAGGCCGTACGGCGTGGGCAGCCGGTCAAGCACATCCACGCGGACACTACACGGGTGGTCCAGCGCCGCGCCCTGCTTGATCAGGGCCTCGGCCGTGTACAGGCCGGCCGGGCCCGAGCCGATCACGGCGACGTTGAGCGTATTCATAACCGCGATTCTGCACCGTCCCGCGCAGTGACGCGGACGCATCCGCCCCCAACGGTCGCTGAACCGCAGCTGCGCGAGCGAGTCAACGGCGAGCGGGAAGAAGCGGGAAGAAGGGCGTCAGTCCTGGTGCGAGACCAGGTCAGGGGTCAGCTTGACCACGGCCTCGCTGATCGCGCGGGCCAGGTGCTGGGGCTCGAGCCCGGCCTCAGCCAGGATCTCGGGTCGCTCGCCGTGCCCGATGAACTCCTGCGGCAGGCCGAACACCCGGAGCGGGGTGTCGACCTCCCGCTCGCGCAGCAGCCTGGCGACCGCGTCGCCAAACCCGCCTACGGTGCCGTTGTCCTCGACGGTCACGACCAGGCGGTGCCGGGCGGCGGCGTCGGCAAGCGCAGGATCGACCGGCTTGACCCAGCGCGGGTCGACCGCCGTGACGCCGATGCCCTGATCGGCCAGGCGCCCGGCCACGGCGATGGCGACCTGAGCCATCGGCCCGGCGGCCACGAGCAGGACATCCTGGCCGGTCCCGGTGCCCGGCTCAACGAGCACGTCCATGCCGCCCAGGCTCCCGATCGCGGGCTGCTCGTCGGCGACCGTGCCGCGCGGGAACCTGATCGCCGTGGGGCCGTCGCTCACCGTGACCGCCTCGCGCAGCAGTTCGGTCAGCCTGGTGGCGTCGCGCGGCACCGCGACCTTCATCCCCGGCACGAGCTGCAGCAACGAGCCGTCCCACATGCCGTGATGGCTGGCCCCGTCCGGGCCGGTGATCCCGGCCCGGTCGAGCACGAAGGTGACGGGCAGCCGGTGCATCGCCACGTCCATGAGCACCTGGTCGAACGCCCGGTTCAGGAACGTCGAGTAGATCGCCACGACCGGGTGCATGCCGCCGAGCGCCAGCCCGGCGGCGCTGGCGACCGCATGCTGCTCGGCGATGCCCACATCGAACACCCGATCGGGGTAGGCCGCGGCGAAGGCGTGCAGCCCGGTCGGATGCAACATCGCCGCAGTGATCGCCACGACGTCCGGCCTGCGGGCGCCGATCGCCACCATCTCGTCGGCGAAGACCGCGGTCCACCCCCGACTCGCAGGCTGGGCCGCCGCGCCGACCGGCGTGGTGGTGACGACGCTCGGCCGGGCCGCCCCGTTCATGTGGACAGGGGCTCCGGGCGATACCTGATGCAGGCAGTCCTCGTCGTTCTCCTCGGCTAGCTGGTAGCCGCGGCCCTTCTGGGTGATCACGTGCACGAGGACCGGGCCGCCGAAGTCCCTGGCGCGGCCGAGTGCGTACTCCACCGCCTGCTCGTCGTGGCCGTCCACCGGGCCGAGGTACTTGAGCCCGAGGTCTTCGAACAGCACCTGGGGCTGAAGCACGTCCTTCAGGCCCTTCTTGATGCCGTGCAGCGTCTCGAACAGCGGCGGGCCGACCAGCGGGGTGTGCGAGAGCGTGGTCTTGATCAGGTCGAGCACCTGCTCATACCGCTGCGACACGCGCACGGTGGCCAGATGGTCGGCCAGCCCGCCGATGGTCGGCTGGTAGGACCGGCCATTGTCGTTGACCACGATGACGACGGGCCTGTCCTTGGCCGCGGCGATATTGTTCAGCGCCTCCCAGGCCATGCCGCCGGTCAGCGCCCCGTCGCCGATCACGGCCACGACCCGGCGGCGCGTCTCACCGCGCAGCCCCATCGCCTTGGCCAGCCCGTCGGCGTAGGACAAGCTGGTGGAGGCGTGTGAGTTCTCCACCCAGTCGTGCTCGGATTCCGCCCGGTTAGGGTACCCAGACACCCCGCCGCGCTGGCGCAGCCGCCCGAACCCGGCCATCCGGCCGGTCAGCAGCTTGTGCACGTAGGACTGGTGACCGGTGTCCCACACGATCTGATCGGCCGGTGAGTCGAACACCCGGTGCAAGGCGATGGTGAGCTCGACCACGCCCAGGTTCGGGCCGAGATGACCGCCGTTGCGGCTGACGGCCTCGATCAGGAAATCACGGATCTCGCCAGCGAGCACAGGCAGTTCCTCGGGGCGGAGCGCCTTGACGTCTCGCGGGCTGGCGATCGACTCAATCAGTGTCACGTGGTGGCTCCTCACAGTCGTCGCTGTCACCGGCGGGCATTCGGCCTGTACTGAGGCTCCGGGGGTCGTCCCAGGCTGGCACCGCCGGGAGCGAACCTAACGAGTGTATTTCGCGTGCCGCGCTCCATGTGCGCCGCGTCGCCCATCATGACCAGACACGAACGTAGACGCCCCCGCTAGGCTTGCGGTTGTGCCCCCCCGTCCGCACGTGCTGACCAAGCGCCTCATTGCCAGGCACCTCGCCGACAAGCGAATCGTCATCGGCGTAGCCACCCTCACCGTCGCCGGCCTGGTGACCGCCGTGGCGCTAGCCACGCCGGTCCGCCCGGCGACCTGGAACCCGCGGTACGTGACTCAATACCCCCCGCTGGGCAATCACAGCCAGTTCGACGCCGTTATCATCGAGGCCGGCCAGGCCTGGTTCTTCGGTGGCTCGAACGTGACGGGAGCCGGCGTTCCCGAGATCTTGTACCGGGAGAACGGGCACTGGCTCCCGTCCCCAGCCCCGCTGCCACCGGGGCTGACCAGCTGGATCACGGCTGCGAGCGCGACGTCGGCCACCAACATGTGGGCCGTGACCCGGTTCGGCGGGTCCGTGTTGTTCTGGGACGGCATCGAGTGGACCGAGTCGTACAACGGTGGCTGGGGCACAAACAACCAGTTCACCGGCATCACCGTGGTCGGGCCGAGCAATGTCTGGCTGTTCGGCTCGACGTCGGGAGGAAACGTCGGCGCTGGCACCTGGCACCTGACGCCGCAAGGGTGGCAGCCGATCCTCGGGGCGGCCGCCTACCTGAGCCAGGGCAGCGCGGCCGGACCGGATGACATCTGGGCGATCGGCGGCATGCGGGGGTCGATGCAGATGCTCGCGCACTACAACGGCACCGCCTGGGCTCGAGTGCGGCCGAAGGCGCTGTCCGGCTTTCAGTACAGCCACATCCTCGTGCTGTCCCCCGACGACGTGTGGGTCGCCGGATCGGTCGCGGGCCGGCCGAGGATCGGGCACTTCAACGGGCGCAGATGGACCTCACGGTCGATGCCGGGGACGCACCCGGCAACCGGGATGTGCCGGGACGGACAGGGTGGCCTGTGGGTGATCGCCAACGCGGGGACAAGCCCGTCGGAGGTCAGGCGCCTGTCGAAGTCCGGCGCCTGGTCGGTGGCCCGGGTCAGCTCGAACGCCACCAACGAGGTACTCGCGTGCGCGTCGGTTCCTGGCGACAAGGCCGCCTGGGGCGCGGGACAGGCGACCGGGCTGCAGGGAATCGGAACGGCGGCGGCCGCCTACGGGACCGGCGATGCCCCCTAGCCCGCAAGCCGGGCCCATGGACGGCCGGATCTGCGTCGTCACCGGAGCCAGCTCGGGCATCGGCAAGGCGGCGTCGGTCGCGCTCGCCCGGCTCGGCGCCACGGTCGTCGGGGTCTGCCGTGACCGCGGCCGGGGCGAGTCCGCGCTGGCCGAGATCAGCGCGGCGGCCACCGGCGGCGAGCCGTCCATCGAGCTCGCCGACCTGGCCCGCGGTGATCAGGTCACGGCGCTGGCCGCACGGCTGGCGGCGTTGCCGCGCATTGACGTCCTCGTCAACAACGCGGGCCTGGTCGTCGGCACCAGGCAGCTCACCGCCGACGGCTTCGAGCACACGTTCGCGCTGAATCACCTGGCCCCGTTCTTGCTGACGAACTTGCTCCTTGACAAGCTCAAGGCCAGCGCCCCGGCGAGAATCGTGACGGTATCGTCTACCGCGCACCATGCCGCCCGGCTCGACATGGACGACCTGCGGTCGGATCGGCACTACGTGCCCATGCTCGCCTACGCCAACAGCAAGCTCGCCAACATCTTGTTCACCAGGGAGCTTGCGACCAGGCTGGAGGGCACCGGGGTGACCGCCAACTGCCTGCACCCGGGGACGGTGCGCACGAACTTCGGCCAGAGCGGCAGCGGCTGGCTGAGGATCGGGCTCGGGATCGCCCGGCCGTTCCTGCGCTCGGCCCGATCAGGCGCACGAACCGTGGTCTACCTGGCGAGCTCGCCGGACGTCGCGGGTCAGTCCGGCGGCTACTACGTCTCGTGCAAGCGGCGCGAGCCGTCGAAGGCGGCCAGGGACGAGCGGACCGCGCGCGCCCTCTGGGACATCAGCGCCCGGCTGACCGGCCTGCTTCCGCCAGCGCATCATGATCGTGGTGGCTTTTCGTCGAATGCCCCGGTAAACCCACCGTGATCATGGTGTTCTGGGGCGGGCAGGGTCAGCGACCGGCCGGCGAGTAGCCCGGAGATCAGCTGCCCGACCGCGCACGCGAGCAACGCCGCCACGGGCACCGCCCAGCCGCCGGAGGCCACGTGCAGGTACCCGATCAGCAGCGGCCCGGTGGCGGCGACCAGGTAGCCGGTCCCCTGCGAGAACCCGGAGAGCGCGGCGGCCCCGGCCCCGTCTGCCGCGCGGGCGGTGAACAAGAACACGGCAAGGCTGAACGCCGCGCCCTGGCCGAACCCGAGCAGGGCGACGAACACGGCCACCACCGCGTCCGGCGCGAACGCCGACCCGGCCAGGCCACAGGTGATCAAGGCCACCGCCGCGGTGGCGAGGAGCCGCTGGTCCCTCGCGCGCTGGGCGAGCACGGGCACGACCAGCCCGCATATCGCGTTCCCGCCGTTCATCAGCGCCAGCAGGTCGCCTGCCTGGACGGCGCTGATCCCATGATCTACGAACATCGTGGGAAACCAGGACAAGGTCGCGTAGTAGGACAGGCTCTGCAACCCCATGAACGCCGCGACCTGCCATCCGAGCGCGTGCCTCGCCACCGCGAAGACACCGTGCCGGGTCGCCG
>JASIBM010000064.1 GCA_030045175.1 Streptosporangiaceae bacterium
CTCAGGTAGGGGCACGGGACGCCGAGCCAACTAAGTCGAGGTAGTCGCGCAGCACCTGGGACCGGGACGGGTGCCGCAGCTTGGACATGGTCTTGGACTCGATCTGGCGGATCCGCTCCCTGGTGACGCCGTAGACCTTGCCGATCTCGTCCAGGGTCTTGGGCTGGCCGTCGGTCAGCCCGAACCGCATCGACACCACGCCGGCCTCGCGCTCGGACAGCGTGTCGAGCACCGAGTGCAGCTGCTCTTGCAACAGCGTGAAGCTGACCGCCTCGCCCGGCTGGATCGCCTCCGAGTCCTCGATCAGGTCGCCGAACTCGCTGTCCCCGTCCTCACCGAGCGGCGTGTGCAGCGAGATCGGCTCACGACCGTACTTCTGCACCTCGATGACCTTCTCCGGGGTCATGTCAAGCTCGGCCGCGAGCTCCTCCGGCGTCGGCTCTCTGCCCAGGTCCTGTAGCATCTGCCGCTGCACCCGGGCCAGCTTGTTGATGACCTCGACCATGTGCACGGGGATCCTGATCGTGCGCGCCTGGTCGGCCATCGCCCTGGTGATCGCCTGCCTGATCCACCACGTCGCGTACGTGGAGAACTTGTAGCCCTTGGTGTAGTCGAACTTCTCCACCGCCCTGATCAGGCCCAGGTTGCCCTCCTGGATCAGGTCGAGGAACAGCATGCCGCGGCCGGTGTAGCGCTTGGCGAGCGAGACAACCAGCCGCAGGTTCGCCTCAAGCAGGTGGTTCTTGGCCCGTCGGCCGTCCTCGGCGATCCACTCCAGGTCGCCGCGCACGTCCGGCGGCAGCGCCCGCACTCCGTCGGCCAGCTTCTCCTCGGCGAACAGGCCCGCCTCGATCCGCTTGGCCAGCTCCACCTCCTGCTCGGCGTTCAGCAGCGGAACCTTGCCGATCTGCTTGAGGTAGTCCTTGACCGGGTCGGACGTCGCCCCGGCGACCGCCACCTGGGCGGCCGGCAGGTCCTCGTCATCGTCGCCGTAGACAAACGCCTCGTCCTCGGCATCCTCCGCGGCGCCGGGCGTGACAACCAAGCCGACGACCGCACCCTCGGCCGCCGCCTGGGCGCTGGCCACGGCGTCGTCGGCCTCGTCGGGCTCATCCGCGTCCTCGGGCTCATCGCCCTCGTCCGGCTCGTCAGCCAGGTCGGTCAGGGCGAGGTCAAGGTCGCCGATCGAGTCCCCGCCGATCGCCTCGTCGGCCTCAATCGCGGAAAGCTCGTCAAGATCGACATCAAGGTCGGCGGCTGCGGCGAGATCGGGATCGCCATCCAGGTCCACCACAGCGCCCAGGTCCGGGTCAGCATCCAGGCCGGCAGCTTCCGCCAGGTTCACGTCACCTTCCAGGTCAGTGAGTCCAGCGAGACCTTCCTCGCCGTCAGGCTCGGGCGCTAGGGAGCGAGCCCCGTTGGCCGCAGGACCGCGCGTGGCCGCTACCTGGCTCGCCGGGCTGCCAGCGCCGCGCGCGGCGCTGGTGCGCCTGGCCGCCCGGCGAGTCGTACGCGCTGGCTGGGCGGGTGCGGGCACCACCTGATCGGCGCCTGCCTGATCGGCGCCCGAGCGGATCGCCGCGGCGGCACGATCGGCCTTCGCCGCCCTGCGGGACGTCCTGCGCCGGGTGCCAGCCGGCTGATCGGCGCTCGCGCCACCGCGCGGCGCGACTACCGTCTGCCCGTCGGCTGTGGTGTCAGGCATCAGCGCGACGGCTGAATCGGCAGGAGTGCCAGCATCGTCGGCTGGCTCCACCCGGGATTGCTGCGGAACACGAGCGCCCCGGCCCGTAGCCGTTGGCTGCCTCCGCGCCGCGGAGCTTGCAGCGCCTGCCACCGCGGTCACCCCTTCCTTCGCTGGCCGATGAACCGCCGCGACTCGGCCAAGCCCGAGTCCGACCAGGCTATCCAACGGCGCACGCGCTCTCCTGCGATCGTCTGGTAAGAAACTGGACCCTACCGCCAGGCAGCCGCTTCTCTGACCGTTCGGACAGACCCCGCCACGGCGCGCCTGGCAGCGGTCGTTCCCTGTTCCGCTCCCGACCCCCACCTTAGGTGCAGTTGGCGGGTAGGTCGTACCACTCCGAGCGCGAACCCCCGATCGCATCGAGGGCCGACACCCACACGCTGCGAAAGCCTACCCATTACTGCCACGGCTTGACCTTCCTCGCTAGCGTCCGGCGTTCTGCGCGGTCATGTGGGCCGTGCCCGCGCCGGAGCCCGGCGGCCGGCCCTGCCCCCGTCTAGCGGCGGCACCTGCACCACGAGCACGGTGACGTCGTCGTCTTGCTCGTATCCGGCCAGCATCTGGTCAACCAGGAAGCCGATCAGCCGCTCGGGCTCGGCCACCACCCCGGCGGGCGCCCGCGCCGCAACGGCGACCAGCTCGGCCAGGCCGACGTCAAGCCCGCGCTTGCGGTTCTCGACCAGGCCATCTGAGTACAAGACGGCAGCGCTGCCCGGCGCGACGCTGAACGGATACTGCTGCCGCGGGCTCGCCCAGCCCAGTGGCGTCCCCGCTTCGGTGGGATCGAGGCGAGGTGGCTTGCCGTGACCAAGCAGCAACGGCGGCAGGTGCCCGGCGTTGCCCGCGACGCCCTCGCCGGTCCGCGGGTCCACCACCAGGTAGCAAACGGTGGTGACCTGCTCGGCTTGCTCGGTGGCCGTGAACAGCCTGTCAAGACCGGCGAGCACGGCGGCCGGCCGCGGGTCGGTCAGCGCAAGCGCCCGGAGCGCGTTTCGCACCCGGCCCATCCCGGCAGCGGCGGTCAGCCCCTTGCCCATCACATCGCCCATGGCGACCGCCAGCTTGCCGTCGGGTAGCCGGAACGCGTCATACCAGTCGCCGCCGACCTCGATGCTGACCGGCCGGTAAAGCGCCCGCAGGACGATCCCCGGCACGTCGGGCAGGTTGTCGGGCAACAGGCTGCGCTGCAGCGTCGCCGCCGTCGCGTGCTCGCGCTCGTACAGCATCGCCCGCTCCAGGGCAAGGGCGCACTGGCCAGCGAGCGCCTCAAGGAACACCCGGTCCTCGTCGTTGATCTGGCGCGGGCTGGTGAAGGAGAACTGCAGCGCGCCGAGCGGCTCGCCAGAGGTGATGAGCGGCAAGCCGATCCACGCGCACTCATCGCTGTGCCGCAGGAACAACGAGGCGTCGGCGTCCGGCTCGAACTGGCGTCGCAGGCTCTCCGGGCTCTCAAGCACGATCGGCCTGCGCTCGGCTATCGCGGCGGTCAGCACGCTCGGCAAGTTGCGCGGTATGTCCCCGGTCAGTTCGCCCAGCCCGGTCTCTGAGGCGGCGTCCGAGCTCAGGATGCGCAGCCGCAGCCGCCCGGGACCGACGATCGCGACGGCCGACCTGTCGGCGCCAATCGCCGACTGGCCGACCTCGGCGACGACGGTCACCACGCCGTGCACCGTCAGTTCCTTGGCCAGCATGGAGGTCGCCTGCTGCAGGCGGTTGGTGCGCAGCGCGGCGGCCGAAAGCTGCTCGGTCAGCCTCCCGCGCATCTCATCGGCCTCACGCTGACTGGTCACGTCCGTGCTGGCGCCCATCCACCCGACGATCACGCCGTCACGCTCAATGGGCACGGCCCTGACGTCATAGTGCCGGTAGGAGCCGGACTTGGTGCGGACCCGGTAGCTGCCGTCGAACACGGTGCCGGTGGCGACGCAGGCGCGCCAGTCGCTGGCGATCCGGCCTTCCTCGTCCGGGTGAATGGCCGCAAGCCAGCCGCCCGCCAGGTACTCATCGACCGACTGCCCGGTGATCCACCGCCACTCAGGCGAGTCCTCGGTCACCTGACCAGATGGGTCGGTGACCCAGACGACCTGGTTGCCAGCCTGCACCAGCGACCTGTATCGCTCGTCGGTCCTGCGCACCACCTCGGCCGCGCGCTCGCGGCCGGTGACATCGACAGCGAACATCGTCACGCCGGTCAGCGCTCCCATGCCGTCGTGCGCAGGGAACCAGGACAAGGCGAGCTGACAGCCCGCCGCGTCGGTCACGACTGAGACGGCCGGCTCCTCGGTCAGCGGCGTGCGATTGACCAGGACCCGGCGAACCGCGGTCTCAGCGCACGCGGCGAGCGCGTTCGGCCACGCCTCAGCCGGCGTATGCCCGATCTGCTCGCTCAGCTTGACGCCGATCAGCTCGGCCAGGCACGTGCTCACCCGGCGGAGGCGAAGGTCTGAGTCGATGAAGGCAAACCCCATCGGCGCCTTGCCGAGCAGGGCGTCGAGCATCGCCGCGTCGCACGCGTCCGCGCCTTGGTGCGGCATACCGCCATCCGGCGCGGACATGGCGGCGCTCATGGCGCGCACCGCCTCGCGTCCGCGCGAGAAGTCATCGCCGACCCCTTCCTGACCACGCCTGACACGAAAAGGCTAGCGTCATCGTGCCGCGACGACCTGCCGTCCGAGGGGGAAGTGACTCGGTTCTTTGACTTGGCACCCCGGGCCATCCGGTCAGGCCTAGCTTAACGGGGCGAACGGATCCGCTGGCCAGGATCGAGCCAATCGCTCAGGCCATCGCCGATGAGATTGAACGCCACGACGGCCAGGATGATGGCCGTACCGGCCGGATAGATTTCCCACCAATAATCCTGATATATCTCGAGAATACCACTCGCGAGCATGTTGCCCCAGTCCACCGAGGGCCGCTGCACGCCGAGGCCCAGGTAGCTCAGCGTCGCAAGCACCAAGATGGCATCAGCGATCTGGAGCGAGACGCTCACGATGATCACGCCCAGGGAATTCGGCGCGATGTGCCTGGCGATCGCGCGGACCTTGCCCCCGCCCATCATCGTGACCGCCTGCACGTACTCCCTGGAGCGCAGCGTCAGCGCCGCGCCGCGCACCAGCCTGGCCGTGCTCAGCCAGGACGTGACGGCGATGACCACGACAAGCCCGCCAGGCGAGGGCGTGTAGATGGCCGTCAGCAGCAACAGCACGACGATCGTAGGGAACGCGATCGCCGCGTCGACGATCCGCATCAGCACCGCGTCGACGACGCCGCCAAGGTAGCCGGCCACCGCCCCCCACACCGAGCCGATCAAGGCGGCGAGCAGGCCGGCGGCGACCCCCACCTCCAGCGAGAGCCTGCCGCCGGCCATCAGCGCGCCGAGCACGTCCACGCCGTAGAAGTCGGTTCCGAGCGGATGGCCTGGCCCCGGCGGGCGATTGCCGATCGCCAGGTTCACGGCGGCCAGGTTCGAGTGGTAGAGCAACGGGCCTGCGAAGCAGAACAGCGCGATCGCGACAAGCAACGCCAGCCCGGTCACCAGCATCGCATTGGGCCTGGCCAAGCGGCCGGACCGGCTCTTGCGGGCGCGGCGCTCGGCTCGCGGCCGGCCGGGCGCGATGACCCGTCGTGGCGGCGCGGCGTGCCGTCCCGTCATGGCCGGCGCCGCACCCGGGGATCGGCTCTACAGTCGGCCACGCCGCACCCTGGGGTCAGCGATGAAATAGCCAACGTCGGCGAGCAGCGACCCAAGCACGGCGGCCGCCCCGATCACCAGGATGAAGCCGAGCAACACGGGATAGTCGTGCTTCTGGGCGGCCTGCCAAAGCTGCCAGCCCATGCCCTGGATGTTGAACAGGCTCTCGACCACGAGCGCGCCGCCGAAGATCCGCGGCAGGCTGAGGCCGGCCAGCGTGATCACCGGTATCAGCGAGTTCTTGAGCACGTGCCTTCCGAGCACCGCGAGCCGGCCGGCCCCCGTGGCCCGGGCCGTGCGCACGTGGTCGCTGGCGAGGTTGTCGAGCGCCGCGGTGCGGACGTACCGCGAGAAGATGGCGATGGTCAGGACGGCAAGGGTGAGGACGGGCAGCGTGAGGTCGCGCCAGTCGGTGAGCACGCCGACGATGCCGGGCGATTGCGGGCCCTCCGCGCCGAACCAGCGCAGCCGCACGGCGAACACCAGGATCAGGATCGATCCCAGGAAGAACGACGGCATCCCGTAACCGACGTAGGTCAGGCCACGCAGTATCCGGTCGACGGCGGAGTCGCGCAGGGCCGCCTGCGCCAGCCCGGCCGGGACCGCCACGATCACCGCGATGACGATCGCGGCCAGCGTGAGCACGATGGTCCTGGGCAGGCTGGCCGCCAGCAGCGACCCGACGCTGGTGCCCTCGGCCGCCGAGTAGCCCAGGTTTCCGTGCAGCACCTGGTCAAGCCAGCTCAGGTACTGCAGCACAGCGGGGCTGCCGAACCCGTACTCCCGCCGCAAGGCGGCCAGGTGCGCGGCGGTGCCGCCGCCAGCGAGCAGCGCCGCCTGCGGGCCGCCGGGCAGCAGCCACAGGAAGCCGAACAGCAGCACGCTGACGAGCAGGAGCACGGCGATCGCCTGGAGCAGCCGCCTGACCAGGTAGCTGATCACCCGGGCTTGGCCCGCCGCCGGATTCGGTCAGGCTCCCCCTGTCGCGCGCTCATGAGCAGGCTCACCGCACGTAGTACCACTGTTCCGGGGTGATGGACAGCGTCGGGTTCTGCACGCCTATCTGCAGGTTGTTGATGCTCTCCACGAGCTGGTACGGGGCGTCGGGCTGCAGCACAACCGGCAGGTGCCTGGTGAGGTAGTCCTCCCAGGTCCACATCAAGCTCAGCTGCGACGACTTGAGCGTGGCGGCGATGAGGCGGTCATTTTTCGCGTTGTTGTAGTGGCCGAGGTTGGCCACGGAGTGGGTCTCGAAGATCTCATCCCCGGTCGGCAGGAAGTCCGGCGAGTAGCTCCAGCCAGGGGAGCCCCAGTCGTCGAGCTCCCAGGGGCACGGGTCCTTGCCGGACGCGCCGCAGTCGCCGACCGTCCTGTTGATGACGTCCTGGAAGGTCATGGGGACCAGGCTGAGGTGCATGCCAAGCTGCGCCGCGTTGGCCTTGAGCTGCAAGAGCTCGGCCTCCAGCCAGGCGAGGCCGTTCGCGTAGTCGACGGTGATGTTCAGCGTCGTTCCGGTGGCCACGCCGCTGCCGCACAGCGCCGCGTGCGCGCAGTAAGCGACCTTGTTCGGCTGCGTAGGCGTGGGCAGCACCCAGCCGTGTTCCACGAGCAGGTGGCTCGCCTCGACCGGGTTGTAGGGGAACGGGTCGCCCGCCCTGGCCGTTTTCGATAGGTACTTGGTCCGCGGGAAGTCGCCAACGACACTGGTAGTCAGCTTGCCGTAACCGTGCAGCGGCCCCTGGATGATCTCTTCCTGGTTCATCAGGTCCTGGAACGCGGTACGGAAGTACAGCTGCTTGAAGACGGGGGCCAGCGGATCGGCTGGGTCGTAGTTGTAAGGGAAGAAGCTCAGCCCCCACGTGTACAGGGCCTGCAGCTGGTACCCGCTGACCGGGTTCTGGCCCACCTCCTGGCCCGGCTCGGGCACCGATGCGTCAACCGTGGGCAGGTAGCCGACGTCGAGCGTGTTGCTGCCCTGCGCCTGGAGCACGTTGTACTCGGCCTCTTCTGAGGTGAAAGGGACCTCCTTGAACGTGGTGATGTGATACTTGGCCACCGGTCCTGAGTAGGCGGTATTGAACTGGTAGGTGAACACGCCCTGGGAGTTGTAGCCGGTCAGCTTCCACGGCCCGTCCACGACGCTCCACAGCGGCGAGCCCGGCCAGGTGGCCGGGCTACCGGTCGGGGCCGTGGCCTTGCTGTTCAGGTACTGGTAGACCGCGGGGCAGGCGCTTTCCTGCGTCGCGCAGTCGCTCTTGCCGCTCGCGGTGACATCCCATCGCAGTGGCATCGGGGTGATCTGGCTGAGCTCGTTGTAGGCGAACCATGTGTGCGAGAAGGTGCTCGTGTTCAGCACGAGCTGCACCTCGGTCGGGCTCACCGCCCGGTAGGACGTCACGTTGTCGGGCATGCCGCCAGGCACGTAGCCGCCCCAGTTGTCTTTCTCGGCCTTCATCATGTTCAGCCAGAACACGACGTCCGCGGCGCTGACCGGCGTGTCGTTGGACCACATGAAGTGCTTTAGCTGGATTGTTACCACATTGCCGTGGTATGTGGCTGGCTTGGCAAGACTGAGCTGCTTGTTCAAGAATGGCTCGGCGCCCTCCCCGTACCAGTACAGCGGCCGGTACATCAGGTACTGGAGGTTGTCTGTGTTCACGATTGAAAAGTAAGCGGGACTGATGAAAGGGAAGATGTAAGTGGGCACGGTGACCGGGGGAAGCGCGTACGTCGCCACGCCGCCAGCCACCGGCGTGCGGCCGACCTGCGCCGTGGCTGTCGCGCAACCGGCCACCGCGACCGCGGCGATCGCCGGGGCACCCCACCGGACCAGTTTCCTGCCGCGCCGGCCGCGGCCGGTCACGCGCCCCGCTGTCCCCTGATCGACTTTCCCATGCCATCGCAAGGCGCGCCGCATAGCCGCCACTCCTCCGCAGATCCATCGCCGCCTGCGTCCAGGCCGCCAGGCAAGGCACCCGGCAATCACCGGCTGATCAGCAATTATGTCCTAATCGCCGGATGACCGCTGGCACTTCGTTCGCTAGCCCTGGCGCATGCCCCACCGGGCGCGCCTGACCAGCGACGCAGCCAGCGGACCACCGTGGCCTGCGGGAGATTTGAGGCGCAGGTGGCAAGCACCCCGGCGCGGCCGGGTGCTTGCCAGAGCACCGGCCAGAGCACCGGCCAGAGCACCGGCCGGAGTGCTGGCCTAGTGCCGGCCTGGCCCCGTTACTCATGGCGGTCGGGTAACCTTCTCCCCTCGCAGCCATTCAAAGCGGCGCGCCGCGGCTAAGCGTGGCATCGTCGCGACCGAATCTGGAAAACTGGGCAGGTGGGTCCGCAGAGCCGACGCGCTGAACAATCAGGCGATTCAGGCCGCTCCGGCCCCGGACGACCGGGCCGTGGCGACAGCACGCCCCCGCCCAACGCGCTATTCGCTGAGATGCTGCGCGCGGCCAGGGAGTTGCTCGCGGTGCGCAGCCCGCTTGACGCCGAGCTAATGGTCAGCGAGCTGCTCGGCACCTGGTGGCGCCAGGAACCGGTACCTGGCGGGGCGTGGACCCGGCGCCGCCGGGCCGACGTTGAGGAACTCGTCGGCGAGGGCCTGGTGAGCTACGCGGCCGACCAGCGAAGCCCGGCCGCCCTCGCGCTGCTGTCGGGCATCGCGTGCCTTGGCACCGCCAGGCAGGCCGTCAAGGCCGAGCAAGCCGCGCTCGCGCTGATGGACCGGGGGGTCGCCACCCCGGCGTGGGCGCCGCGCGCCGGAGCCGTGGAGGCTGCCGACTGCTATGTGACGTCGGACGCCTTCGGTGACCGTGACGAGGTCGTGTGCGTGTTCAGCTACGCGGGCGAGGACGAGCACGCGCTGGTCGTGGTCGTCGACTACAACGCCGGCGGGATGATCAAGGATGGCTGGGTGACCTCGCAGGTCGGCAAGCTGCTTGATTATTGCCGAGAGCTTGGCGGGCCGGACGGGGCGGCCAGGTCGGAGCTGAGCCAGGTGTCCACGCCCAACGCCAGGCGCCTGCTCGAGTCGGCGCTCGCCGTCACGGAGACGATGACGAACCCGCCGGTCAGCAAGTCGTTCCCGTCCTACCACGCGTTCATCAGGGCGCGCATCAGGACGCTCCCGCCCAGCCAGTCGCGCGGTCAGCAGGCCGGCCGGAGGTCGCAGTCAGCGGGAACGTCGGCTCCCACCGTCGGCCCGGGTGCCGCCCGACGGCCCATCTGGCGCCCGGACCGCCGCGCCATGCTGGTCGCCGAGTTCCTTGCCTCCGATGAGGCCGAGGACCTGTCCGACACCGAGGCCGCAAGCCGGTGCGCCGACCACATCGTCAACTACGGCTGCGACCAGGATTTTGGCAGGCCGCTTCGCGTCAGCCCGGCGAAGGTAGAGACCTTCTTGCTCGACTGGCTGCCGCGTAAGGTCATGCTCACCGCGGCCGAGCAGCACGCGATGCCCCACGTCCTGGTGGCCTGGGCGCGCTGGGCCGGGGCGAAGTCCGGGCTGGACATCGCTGCCATCAGCAAGACGCTCGACTCCGTCTTCGACAGCATCGCGATGTTCACCAAGGTCTACCGCGATCCAGCCTCCTTCGGCCTCGAACCCGGCCTCGTGGCGAGGCTGCTGCCGGACCGCGATCTAGAGGCGCTGCCCCGCCGGGCCTTCGCGTTCGGCGTGCTCGACGGCAACTTCCGCGGCACCGACCTCGGCGCACTGGACCCGGCCAGCGCGCAGGACAGGCGCATCCTGCTGGCTGCCGATCACGACGACTGCGACCATCCGGCCAGCGAGGAGCATCTCGACCAGCATGCGACAATCGCTGACCGCCTCTGGCGCGGCGATCCGCCAGAGCTGTGGGACGCCGCGCAGCGGCTGCTCGACCGCGGCCTGCCCAGGCATGAGGTGGTGCACGCGCTCATCAGCGCGATCACGGCAGCCGGCCAGGACGAGCGCGCGCTCCGCATGACACTCGGCGACCTGCCATCGGATTGAGTTGCGTACCGTTAGCTGCTGATGCCGAGGTAGGCGGCTTTGACGTCCGCCGCGCGGATCGTGGTTAGGTCGACGGGGCTCGCCAGCTCCCCCAGCCTGGCGACTCGCAGGTCCCTGGCGGCGCAGGCCCGCTCGAACAACGACCTCGCGAACCTGCCGTTGCCGAACTCATCGATCCGCCCCTGCTGGCACGCTTGCGCGAGGATCTGAGCGAGCAGCGGGACCGCCTCGTCGGCGAAGGCGTCCCCGGCGCGCGCGGCGAAGATCGTGGCGATCTTGAGCAGCTCGTCCGGGCCGTAGCTGGGGAACGCGATCCTGACGCTGAACCGCGAGGCCAGGCCTGGGTTGGTACGCAGGAACCTGTGCATGTCCTCGGTGTATCCGGCCAGCACGATCACCAGCCGGTCCCGATCGTCCTCGGCTCTTTTCAGCAGCGTCGCGACGGCCTCGGCGCCGAATGCGTCACCGCCGGAGTAGCCATCGTTGTAAAGCGAATAAGCCTCGTCGATGAAGAGAACCCCGCCGAGTGCGGTGTCAATCAGCTTGTTGGTCTTGATCGCCGTGGCACCCAGGTGGTCCCCGACCAGGTCGGGGCGGTGCGCCTCCACCACGCCAGGCCGGACGAGCAACCCGAGGGCGGCGAAGATCCTGGCCAGGATCCTGGCGACGGTTGTCTTGCCGGTACCCGGCGGCCCGGTGAAGACGAAGTGCCTGACCGGCGGCTGGCTCGTCAGCCCGTGCGCGTCGCGCAGCCTGGCAACCCGTAGCTGGGCCGCGATCTCGTGCACCTGGCGCTTGACCGGCTCAAGCCCGATCAGGGCGTCGAGCTCGGCCAGGGCGCTCTCCAGGGTGGGCGTTTCGTCGTAGCCGCGGTACCTGGTGGTCAGCTCCGCGTACGCCTGCTCCAGGTCACCGCCGCACAGCGTGATCAGGTCCACCGGGGCGGGCTCGTCGCCAGTGCCCATGACCCTGACGTCCCTGGCCTGGCCGGCCCGCTCGAGCAGGCTACGGACGAACCTGCCGTTACCGAGGTCATCACCCAGCCGCCTGCGCCCCACGTCCTCGAACATCCGCCAGAGCACCGAGCGGGCCTGTGGGTCGAGGCTCTCGCCGCGCCGCGCCAGGAACAGGTCGGCGAGCTGGAGCAGCTCGGTCGGCGAGTACCCGCCGAACTTGATCCTTATCGCGAACCGCGAGGTCAGCCCCGGATTGCTGGCCAAGAACGCCTCCATCTGGCGCTCATAGCCTGCCAGGATGATGACGAGGCGGTCGCGGTCGTCTTCAGCGCGCTTGAGCAGCGCCTGCACGGCCTCGTTGCCGAACCTGTCGCTCTGCCCGTCGCCCTCATTCACCAGGCTGTACGCCTCATCGATGAACAGCACGCCGCCGATGGCCGAGTCGATGAGCTCGTTCGTCTTGATCGCCGTGGCACCGAGGTACTCCCCCACCAGATCGGATCGCTGAGCCTCGACCACGGTGGGCACGTCGAGCAGCCCGAACGCGTAGAAGATCTTCGCGACGATCCGCGCCACGGCGGTCTTGCCTGTTCCTGGCGGGCCGAGGAAGACGAAGTGCTGCATCGGCTTGTCCGCGCTGATCCCGGCGAGCGCCCGCCTGCGGGCCGC
>JASIBM010000449.1 GCA_030045175.1 Streptosporangiaceae bacterium
CCGGCGGTACATGACCTCGCTCGCCGCCGCCCCCACCGTGCTCGGCTGGGGCCAGCCCGGCCAGGCCCAGGCCCGCGCCGCCGCCGGCGCCGGACGCCAGTGGGGCCTGCCCGTCGACCACCCGGCCGCCGACGGCTACGGGGACTAGGCCCTGCACCAGATCGTCGGCAACGCCAGCATTATCGATGTCCATGGCATCCTCAGCCGCTCGGCAGGAGTCCCCTGCGCTGGCCCGCAGGCGATACCGGGTCCTCGGGCCAGCTCCGTGCGCCTTAAGTTCACCCCGTCACAGGGCGTAATAGGCTAGATAGATACCCCGCGCCGATACGGCGCCGGATCGCCGACTCGGTGCGGGTCAATGCTGCGTATCTGAAGCGGCTGGCCGCGAGCAGATGCCCCGCTTATGTGCGCGGTGTAGCGCGCGGTATCAGGACGGCTGCTGCTGCGTCCGAGCTGAGCCGCGGGTCAGCGCTGGCCCGCAGTCTCGCCCGCTGCCGCTTACCCGCCTTCGGGAACTACCCATTCACGGGTAACTCCCGAACGAGGTATCATGCCTGCATGGACGCCTACATCCTCGAAGTGGACAACCGCCGCCGGGTCAGCCTCGGGCGGATCGGCCACCCCGAGCACACCCGCTACCTCGCCCACGAGGAACCTGACGGCGCGATCGTCTTGGAGCCCGTCGCCGTCATGCCAGAGATCGAGGCGAGGTTCCTGCGGAACCGGACACTGGTCGAGAGCATCGAGGACAACCGGGCGCATCCCGCCCGCGCCACGGTCAGCTTCGCCGACCTGGACGCCGAGGCCTGATGCTCCGCTTCGACCCCGAGCCCGCCGAGGCCTACCGGGAACTCCGCAAGAACGACGCCCAGGCCGAGCTTTTCAGCCGCGTGCGCCAGGTCTGCGGCGAACTCGACGACGACCACGGCCAGGCGCACCTGCGCCGTCACCGCTTCACCCAGCCACCGCTGTGGTACATCACCGTCGCCGACCGCACCGACACCTGGGTGATCTTGTGGGAACCGTCCCCCGATCATCCCGTCGACGCGATCATCCGCTACATCGGCCCGGCCTCATTCGCCTGAGCGCTACCCCGCGGCGCGCGCCTGCCTGGCCACCCAGACCGACCACAGCGGCACACCAAATGCCTATTCGGCACAGGCTAAAGGACTTCGCCACGGAACCGAAAGACCGCAGCCGCCAGAAATGTCAGACCCGCGTACAACAATCAGGTCAACGCCCAAACGTGAACAAGGCCCCACTGAAACGTGAAGACCTCCTGGTGGGAGCAACTGGGTCCGAACCAGTGACCTCTCGCTTGTAAGCCACATGCAGACCGGCGCGTAGTGTCCCTGGCCTGGCAATACCCGCGCCGCTGGCGTCGCCAGTCGTCGGGGGGTACTGCGGTCAGGATGGTAATCAGCGCTCGGACCTGCGGCGTGACAGGCACAATGAGCATATGCGCGGTCAGCCGCACCTGCGGGTGCCAGCCCTGGCCGTGCTGACTTGCGCGATCCTTGCGGGCTGCACCACAGGCGGGACCTCCAGCGCGTTCCGCCACGCACCCGCGCCGCCGCCGCGGCCCACGGCCAGCAGATCGCGGGTCACCGGGCCGGTCGGCAGCCCGGGCAATCCGCTGCTGCTGACTTGCGCCCAGGAAGCCTTCCCTGGATACCCCGCACGCCCTATACCACCGCATCCGCAGCCAGCAGAACTGGCCATCGGCCCGCTCTTCATCGCCAACGGGAAGCGGCTCGCCACCGCCAACCCTGCAAGCTTCGGAGACCACGGGTCCTACAAGGTCGCCTTCGTGCTCCTGCCGGGGTCAGCGGTGACGGTCACGATCGCCGCCCCTGCCCGCGGCCAGGTGGTGATAGACATCCCCGGCTCTCCCGTGGGGGGTGTCGCGGCCGCTTCCTATCATTCGTGCCCGAACGCCACGGGCTTTTTCGCGCAAGGCTTCGCCTTCACTCACCATGGCCAGACCCGCGGCTGCGTGCCGCTCGACGTGACGATCGGCCACCGGCCACAGGTGCATCGCGTCATGCTCTCGCTGTTCGCAGGCACCTGCCCACCCTGAGGACATTGAACGAGCCGTCCGCGTGCAGGTTAGATCGCGTGGACATCGCCGGAGTCGGATGGCGTCGGCGGCACCACCGGGGGTGGGTACATCCTGGAGACCTTCCGCCGGTGAACAGATTGTGCGGCGTGCTCAGAATCGCCAGTTCGGCGCTAACTGAAGGGCTCCTCATGACTATGTTTAACGGCACCGAACGAGCCGTCGTCGCGCCAGTCCGTGACCGATGATGATCGCTGAGGGTGACGCTGGCGTCTGGTTAGGTCGGCTCAATCGGGTCAGGTGTTACCGACCTCGTTATTTGATCATGAATCGGCGGCACTGCTTGGTTATGGTTCGGCAACGCTATATGTGCACAGGGCTTTCCTCCGCAGGCTCCCCACCAGAGCAACCCGGGAACCCCGACCATGGGCAGGCCGCTACGCGATCGCCTCCGCCGGGACTTACCCGGCCGGGAACCGCGGAACGGACTGCCCAGCCGACGAGAACACAGCCTCGGGCAGCCGCGTTCGATCTGTAACAGGTCCGGCGCGAGTTTCAGCGCCGGGCGAGAGGATCAGGACGTGGAAGACCACGAGCACCTGAGACAGTTGCGCCGCGAGTTCGATGCCGAGGAAGGCACCTTCATGCTGAACCTGCGCGGCGACCACCTCGAATGGGACAAGGCCGCCTTCAGCCGCATGGAGAAGACGATGCGATGGGCCTGCGAGCACTTCCGCGATCACGACCAGCTCGACCGCTGGATCGCCGACGGCTTCTACGAAGTCAGTCACTTCGTCCGCAACTGGACCTCACATCCGGCCTTCCCCCGGCCCGAACCCGAGCAGTACTACCACGACTGCATCGAGCGCCTCGATGACCTGGCCGACTGGTTCTTCCGCGGCTACCACGCCTACCGGGAGCCACACCACTGGCCAGATCTTTAGGCGCTGATCATGCCGGTGGGACTGGTGACCTGCGAGTTCGCCCTGGACGCCGATCATGACGAGCCTGCGATCTCGATCGGCGCCGACCGGACCATCCAGCGGTACTTCATCCACTCCCAGCCCGCCATCGGTCGAACTAAGAGGAGTTCCCTGCGCCCTGGCGCCAGGCCACTCAACGCCCGCAGCGGCGGAGGAAACCGTGTGAAATGAGCGCCGCCGTTGATCATGAGGCGGTGGCCATATAAAAATGCCGCCAACATCAGGGGTGTCGTTTATCCGTCGGAAGCCATAACACACCGTGATCCCGATCTCCATGACCACCCGCCTGCCTGGCGCCGATCGCGGTCGGTGGCGCCCGGACGGTGCGCTTGGCCACCATCAGCGCTGATCGCGTCCACCTGCCCAACTGACGTAACCTGGGGATGTCCAGTCGGTTCAAGACGGCTGGGTATCTCCGCTAGGTCGGCGTTGTTGCGCTCAAGCGTCCGTCGACGTCGGGTGCGACCGGCGCACTCCACTGTTCAGCGGGGCGAGGAGTCCGTATCGGCTGCCCGCAGTTTCCGCGAGCGTCGCACTCCTCCCGGAAGGTGTCGGTGAGCGCGTCCTGACGGCGGCTTGTGCCCTTGCAGTCATACTCGTAGACCGCGATCTCACCCGCGACGAAGATCTGCATCAGGGCCATCCGGTCGCCGAAGCGTTTCGATCCCCAGAAGGGTGAGGCAGACCACTGATCGATCTCCGGGTCGATGCCCGAGCGCGGGTTGAGCTTCACCACAGCGGCGTCGTCCCAGGGGGTAACGGTCACGCGGGCTACGTCCGTCACCGGCCCTCGCACCACCCTGGTGCCCCATTGCAGGGTTGCCTTCCTGTCACGATCAACCATCAGCGCGGGGCGCAGATCCACGAGGTAGCAGGCGCCGTCGACCAGCGTCCGGTGCCGGTCAATGCGAGCAAGTCGATTGATCCAACCGAGAAAGTTCGCGTCTGGATCGCTGGCGAATGGCTGCATCCATCTAAGACGCCGCTGCTGGTAATCGGGTAGGCCCGTGATGCGATAGAGGTTGCGCTTCCACGTGGCCTCGTCGTCATAGATGGGGTACTGGAGAACCCCTTCGTTCGGTGGCGGCAGCGTGCCAGATGCGTAGGCAGCCGCTGCCCAGATGACGTAGTCGAGCGACGCTCGCAGATTGTATAGCCACTCACCGAACAGCCCTGCGAAGTCGGCCGGCATGGGCTCGTTCTCGACCACGCGGATAACGTATACCCCTTGCCCCTGGTGAACCAGTTCGATGTCGT
>JASIBM010000450.1 GCA_030045175.1 Streptosporangiaceae bacterium
GCGCGGCTTGGCGGGCCGCGCTGACGTTTCCCGCTGTGCAATTAGCAAGGTGCAAGCACATTCCCCCCGAAGGGTGGTGCTTCGCAGGGACGGAAGGGCTCGAACCCTCAACCTCCGGTTTTGGAGACCGGCGCTCTGCCAATTGAGCTACACCCCTATGAAATTGAAAACCGCCCGCCAGGCGATCCCTGGGGGCGGTGACGTCGTGGCCTTCTAGCGCCTACACCGGCACCGCCATCTCCTGGTTCGCGTGCAGCATCGTTCGGCAGCCCGCGAAGCGGTCCTGCTCGACGATGCTGGCTGACCAGCTATACGGTGTCCTTTGCACAGTTCTATTGTGCGCCACGGCATTGGCCCGACGCAACATATTTATTCCTGGCTGATTCAGATGACGGGTCTGGCCTCGTCGCCCACGCTCAGGCCCGGCGCCCGGCCCCTATGCCGCTTCGCCGCCAGAGCCTTCGGGAGCACGCGCGCGGTCTGCCGAGCCGACGCACGAGTTCTAGCGTTCTGCTGCGCCGAATTCGGACATCTGCTACGTTACCGGGAAAACAGGTCGGTAGTAGTGGCGGCGGGGCCACGCTGCCGACGAGTCACCACAGGAAGACGAGGTTTATGAAGAAGCTCCTGGCATCGTCAGCGTTCCTGGCTGCCTTCGGCCTGATGTTCTCCTGGGCTGGCCCTAGTGAGGCGGCCACGGCGGGGACCTGCACGGCCAGCAACGGCCAGGCGTGCACCTACGGGCAGTGGATCGTCTACAACAACACCTGGGGGCCGTCGCCGGGCAACTACGTGCTGCACGCCAGCAGTGAGGACAGCTGGAGCGTCACCGCCGACCAGGACGGAGGCGGAGGGTGCGGCGGATGTGCCGTGGAAGCGTTCGACTCAACGCAATGGAACTACAACAACGTTCCGTACTCCTCGATCAAGTACCTGTACAGCAGCTTCAACGAGACCATGCCCACCGGTTCGCTGGGCACGAACGGCATCGACGCCGAGGCGACCTACGACATGTTCCTCAATGGTTCTGACACCGACGAGGTGATGGTCTGGGTGGACAACCAGGGCCAGACCCCGGCGGGATCACGGGACGGAACGGCCCAGATCTTCGGGAAGACGTTCGCCGTGTACGTCGCAGGCGGTACGAAGAGCTTCGTCCTGGAGCAGAACGAGACCAGCGGCACGGTCCACTACCTGTCGATCCTCCGCTGGCTGCACGCGCACGGCATGCTGAAGTCATCAGACCAGCTGACCCAGTTCAACTTCGGCTTCGAGATCTGCAACACCGGCGGGAAGGCCGCGACCTTCACCGTCAACAGCCTTAACCTGCATCAGAACATCTGAGGGCGGAACAGGCGGCAGGCGCGAGACTCGCCAGTGAGGTCGCTGTGCCCGGCAGCCGGTCGGGCACGGCGACCGCTTGCTGCCTGATCGCGACTGACGACCTGACGCTATGGGGCCAGGTCGTCAGGCCCTTGCGGTGATCAGCCGGTAGCCGAGGTCGAGCTCAGGTAGCTCCAGGAGCTCGGCGTGCTTGTGCTGCCAGCGGCCCGACCGCAGGTCCGCGGCCAACCGGATCAGGCCGGCCTCGACCACACCCACGCCGGCCTTGGTGAACAGTGACATCCCGGCCCGCACGGTGGGGTCGAGATAAGCATCAGGCCGCCGCCAGTAGGCGGCGGCGAACCCGTCGGTGCAGTCGTGCGGCACGGGGACTGGCGTGATGACGGGGTCGCCGAGCAGTGATACCAGCCGGTCCACCGGCACGGCCAGCGTGGCATCGGCAGCTCGTGCCTCCGGCAAGTACTCCGACAGCAGCCAGAACCTCTCGCCCATCACCTCGGCGTCCCAGGTCAGCAGGACAAGCTGGTGCCTGGCGATCCGGCGCATCTCGGCGACCCCGGCTGCCAGGTCGGTCCAGTGATGAACGGTCAGCACCGCGAGCGCCGCGTCGGCGCAGTTATCCCGGAGCGGAACGTGCTCCGCGGTTGCCCTGATCACCGGAGCGGCTCCTGGAGGCCGCTGGTCGATCATGGTCTGGCTGGGCTCGATCGCCGCGATGGTCTGCGCCGGCTCATATGAGCCCGTTCCCGCGCCGATGTTGACCACAGACGCGGATCCGGCTAGCGCCTGGCTGATCTGCGCACCGACCCGCGGGTCAGCCCGGCGGGTCGCGCTATAGGTGCGGCCCAGAGTGTCGTACAGCGGCTCTGGCATAGCGCAACTATGCCTTGAGATCGTCAGGTCACCGGCGATCCGGGCATCCTCCGTCAGGAGCCGACGTAAGCCGCGAGGTGCTCGCCGGTAAGGGTGGAGCGGGCGGCGACAAGGTCGGCGGGCGCGCCCTCGAAGACGACCCGGCCGCCATCATGGCCTGCGCCTGGGCCAAGGTCGATGATCCAGTCGGCGTGCGCCATGACGGCCGGGTGGTGCTCGATGACGATGACCGACTTGCCTGAGTCGACGAGCCGGTCGAGCAGGCCGAGCAGCTGCTCGACATCGGCGAGGTGCAGGCCGCTTGTCGGCTCGTCCAGGACGTAAACGGCGCCCTTCTCGGCCATGCTGGCGGCCAGCTTGAGCCGCTGCCGCTCGCCGCCGGACAGCGTGGTGAGCGGCTGGCCGAGGGTGAGGTAGCCGAGCCCGACATCGGCGAGCCGGTCCAAGATGGCGCGCGCGGCCGGCGTGTGCGCCTGGCCGGCGCCGAAGAACTCCTGGGCCTCGGTCACTGACATCGCGAGCACCTCGCTGATGTCACGGCCGCCGAGGTGGTACTCAAGCACCGAGGCGTCAAAGCGCTTGCCCTCGCAGTCCTCACAGGTGGTCGCGACGCCGGCCATCATCGCCAGGTCGGTGTAGATGACGCCGGCGCCGTTA
>JASIBM010000451.1 GCA_030045175.1 Streptosporangiaceae bacterium
CACTGAGTCCCGTTCAGCCGGTAAGCGACCGGCTTGACACCGGCGTCCGCGCCCTCGAACGCCCAGGCGCTGGTCGCGCTGAGCGCCGCGCCCGCGGAGAAGTACGGGAAGTTAGCGCTCGCGGCCGTCTTCAGCGCGACGGTCCATTTCGCCGGGCCGTGCGGGGCCGCGCTGGCGGGAGCCGCCGACGCAGCGCCAGCGCCGGCGATGAATGTGATCACGCCGGCGCCCAGCGCTGCCAGCCGGATTTTACGCATGGTTCCTCCTGCCTCGTCACGCGCGTGAATAAAAGCTTCCAATGAGGATTGTGCCCAGGTATGCGGGTCGCAAGCTAGCCCACCAGGCCAGGCCACGCGGCCCGAGGGGGCGTCGGAGGCAAACAGCGGAATCCCGGCGCAGTCCTCTGAGTAGCCATGCAAGTCAAGCCAGAACTAGTTCTATCGCGGCCGATGCACCAGCCAGTCAACAACGTCCACGCACCAGATCAGAGCCCTCGGCGCGCGCACTTCCAGGAGGGCAGTCGTCACGGAGAGCGACTAGCCCACCGCACCTGGGCCGCCCGGACCGCCGAATATTTGTTCGTGCTGATCAGCGCTGCAGCACCGGTAGCTAGCGCATATATGCCAAATCTGTCTCGTTATGCGCCTGTGCCTTGGTTTCGCCCTGGCTGGAGGAGGCTTGGCCTGGCCGGGATCGGATCGGCCTGCAGGGTGAATGGCGCACGGGGTGTTACGCCAGCTGGTTGTAGGCTTTGCTCATGTTACTGGCGTCGCGGCGGCATTCTGCGGTTTCGGGGGAGTTGGCGGAGTGGCGGGAGGACGTGTGCGAGCGGGGATCGGCTCGCGGGTGGTGCTGGCGGTGCCGCCAGAGTGGGGGCGGTCGGCGCTGCTGGGCCCGTTCCTGGAGGAGTCAGCTGATCCTGAGGGCCCGGCGTGCCCATATCGTTCCCCGCCGTTCTCGAATTTCGGGATATCTTTTCAGGCACCTTCACCGTGAACGAGCGGTAGCAATCAGCAGTCTCGCTCTTCCAGCTAGCCGACCAGTGCTTAAGATCCAAACGAGTGGGAGGATCCAATGGATCGCAAGGCACGTACCCGACATGGCATGTCGCCCCGCGCGATCAAGGTGATCGGGCTATCCGCATCGGTCGCTGCATCATTTGGCATGGCTGCAGCGTGTTCTGCCATCGGGGTCGGAGGTGCACATCCCGGCGCGGCGGGCGGCACCTCCGCCAGCCATGCGGGCGGACCGCTGCCAAGCAAGGTGGGCGGGTACAAGTCGATGTCCTGCGCGACGACGACGCACTGCGTGGTCGTCGGCGTCAGCGGAGTCAACAGTGCCGGAGCGGCGTACACCACAAACGGCGCCGCGTCCTGGTCGGCAAGCCGGCGCTTCCCGCCGACGTCGGGGCAAGGTATCAGAGCGGTCTCATGCCCGACCGCGAACCGGTGCTTTGTCGCCTCAAACGCCCCCGAAGGCATCGGCGTCTTCGTCACGACTAACGGAGGCGTGTCCTGGTCCGCGGCGACAGGCGCAACGCGGTTCGACGCGACTGACTTGTCATGCCCGGCGGCCAGCCATTGCGTAGCCGTCGGCGGTTGGGGCAACGTCGATGCTGCACTGGTCACCATGAATGGCGGGGCTTCCTGGACTAGGGCGCCGATGCCGGTGCATCTTCTCGGAGAGGTCTTCAACGCCGTCTCATGCTCGACTGGTGGCACGTGCGTGGCGACCAGCACCTTGAACGCGACGGACGTCAGCCGGGACGGCGGACTGACCTGGTCCAGTGGCGGTGGCCTGCCAGCCTCGTTGGCCCAAGTCAACGCCCTCTCGTGCCCAACGGCAGGCGAATGTGTCGTTGTCGGAACCAACGGTGCAACAGGAGTGGCGGCATATACCAGGAACGGCGGGTCCTCCTGGTCCGCGGTAAAACTGCCACCAGGAACAATGGTCCTCGGCGATCTCTCCTGCGCGACAGCGAACCGCTGCGTAGCTACGGCCGGCAGCGCAGTGGTGATCACGACAGACAGCGGACTGTCATGGTCGGACAGCCATCCGCTGTCACCGGCTCTCCGGGGACTGCTGCTGCTCTCCTGCCCCACTGCGGGCGAATGCATCGGGGTCAGCGGCCATTATGGATCGGTCATTAGTACCGATGGGGGATCCTCTTGGTAGCTAGTAAATATCACCATTCCGAATTCCGGGCGTAACAATAGCGGTATCTTCATCCCGGAAGCTCGCTGGACGCCGCCCATGGTTGCGAGCCGCAAGGCTCTCTTAAGGCACTTCCACCGCACGGGCATATGGCGGGCTAAGGCGGTCAAAGCTCGCGGAAATCGTGAATAGTCCTGGCTTCGATTTTACATATATACGGCGTCCGACGGCACGCGACCAGTGCGCCAGAGCCGAGCATATCGGCGGTTATTGTGCGCGGCGCGACGGCAGGACCAGCGCTATTTACAAGCGCAGAGCGAGCCCTCGGCGCGCGCGTTCAGGGGTGCCGCGCCGATTGCAGTTTGGTTACCGTCCGTGTTGCGGGAGGTGGTGCTGGCGGACGGGGTGACGAGCGGGTGTGACTGGCCCGGTAGCCGATCGCAGTGTGGTCGTGCCGTGCTCGGCTCGGCCTGGCGGCTGGGCGGTATATTCCGGTCATGGCCAGGTCTAAGCCGTGGCCCGCTCAGGCGGCGGGCCTTCGCCGGACGGCGCGGGTCGTGGCGGTTATCCAGGTAGGGTTCTTGATCGTCTGCGGGCCTGTCTTGTTCTACCTGATCGCGTTCACCGGGCCGCGCCCTGATGTGGTCCTTGCGGTCGTGCTGACGGGCGGATACGTGCTGATCATGGCTGCTTCTGCCTGGCTGCTGTATCACGTCCGGAAACGGCGGGCGCTGAAGCTCACCGATGCCGGCCGTCCGGGCATCTAGGCGCTGAAGCCTGGGCGCTCATGGGCGGGGAGTTCTTGCCCCGGTCCAGTTCAGGAACGGGCACCGTGGCCGCCGAGCTGTGGGCCATGGGGGTGAGGTCTGGCCCATCGACAAGCCAGGCACCGCGCTAACCGACGTTCGGCGAGATCGCGCCATATCACGGCCAACCCATATGGTCACTGTGGCTGGATTAGAACGCCCTAGCGCCGACATCGCCATTGACAGCACGACGACTGCGCGATCCAGGGCAGTGCACGCAGCGGATGAGGCCAGGTGGCAGCTGCCAGGCGCCGGGCGGGCGGTTCCGTCAGGAACGCGGCCGTTCCTTGATCCCGCTGGCGAGCAGGTGCGTTACCTCGGCGATCCGCGCCGCGCGCAGGTCCGGCCGCCGCTTGGTGGCGTCGATATACCGCAGGTAGCCAGTGCGGTAGAACTGCGCGAGCGTGTCGAAGAACGCTCCGGCCGCGGGGCTGGCCTCCAGCGCGGCGGCGATGTCCTCGGCGAGATCACCGCGCTGCGGGCCCTCGGGCGACAGCTCGACAGGCACCTGAGAGCCGGCCGCGATGCCCGCGTGCTGCATTCTCGCGGGGTTCATCGTGAACGCCCAGCCGCCCTCGCCCGGCTCGAGCGTCACCCGCACCCGGCAGCCATTGACCGTGCCCCGAACGTGATGCACGGCCTTGACGCCCCACTGCGCATCCGGGTCGAAGGGCACCACGATCAGGGCATGGCCGCGGGGACCGGCTGCGATCTGGGCATCAAACCGCTGAACACGCATGCGCCTCATGGTGACACGGCGCCAGGGCGCCGGCTAGGCGCTGGACGATCCAGAATTGCCATCCGGTGCGCTGCCGTGCACACTTGGTCAGCTTGAGCCGCGCCAGATCGAGCCGTCGACGCGCGATCCGCTGGGCGGTGCCCAGGGCAAGCAGGGAGACGCGCGCGTGCCCGGCCGGATTGCCCAGGCCCGCGGCGACCAGGAGCCCGCCCGCGCGCCGTGAGCAGATCGCGACGTTTCGAGCGGGTTCATCGGCCTGACAGCTCTTGAGGCTACAGGATCTTGAGGCTGTAGCCTCGTGCGGTGACAGATACCCCGCCTCGGGCAGATGACGAGGACCTGGTCGCCGTAGCCGGAGAACGGGAGACCCTGGAGTTGTTCGTTGAGTACCACCGCAGGGCGCTCCGCGGGAAGCTCCGGGGCCTGTCCGAGGAGGACGCCCGGCGGCGCCTGGTGCCCTCGCTGACTACCCTGCTCGGCCTGGTCAGCCACGCCGCTGCCGTGGAGCGCAACTGGTTCCAGCACTACCTGGGCGGCAAGCCGCGCGAGGAGATCACCGGGAATGCTCGCGGGGACGACCCGAGCTGGGACGTGGGAGCCGGCCAGACCATCGGCGGCGTCATCGCCGAGTTCGAGAGCGCCTGCGCGGCATCCCGGCAGATCGCGGCGGGCTTCGCGCTGGACCAGACGGTGCCGCACGACCAGCTGGGCCAGGTGTCCCTGCGCTTCATCTACGTGAACATCCTGGCGGAGTACGCCCGGCACGCGGGGCACGCCGACATCATCCGGGAGCAGATCGACGGCGCGACCGGAGACTGACGAGGCCCTTTTATCTGCAGGCGCTAGGCTCACGAGCCTGGGCGCCACGTTCACCTGGATTCCGGGAACCACGCGTCGATCTTGATCAGCAGGCAGGACGAGGCTGCAGCGACTCGATACCGACCGGTGCCGAATGTCTAGTTCCGTGTATCCGCTGAACCCCGCTGCCGACCAACCGAACCCGCGGGGTTAGATCGCCCGTACCGCCGATTACGGGTGGATCAGCGCGTGATCGGCTGAAAGCTGGTTTGCGCGCAGATCATT
>JASIBM010000452.1 GCA_030045175.1 Streptosporangiaceae bacterium
TGAACGTGTTCGTGATCGGCGATGAGGTGCCCGCCTGGATGGAGCGGTTCCTTGGAGCGGACGCGGCCACGCTGATCGCGCACGACTCGCTGGCCATGCTGCGCGGCAGCGCCGCGGACATGGCCGGCGAGCTACAGCGGCGTCGGGACGCGTTCGGCACCTCATACGTCGCGGTCAACGCCACGTTCAACGAGCAATTCGCCCCAGTCGTCGAGCTGCTCGCAGGCCGCTGACCTGCCGCCGCGCCCACAGCACGGCCGCCCGCCGTGGACGAGGCGTAGCGGCTGGCTCTCGGCTGGCTCTCGGCTGGCTCAGTCGCCGCCGGTGTTGGTCGTCTGCGGGACGCGGGTGGCGGCGACGCGGTTCATCATCACGGTCGGCAGGATCAGGTTCGGCGCGACCAGCCGGAACGAGGCAGGGACACCGACCGTGGCCCCGGTTTCGGGATCCCACCAGCTGTCCGGGCCAAGCGGCAGGTCGCCGTTCGGCAGCCACTGGGTCTGCACCTGCTCAGGTGCCGTGACGCAGGCGAACGTGACGACGTTGCACGCCTCCTCTGGCGCCGGCGAGCCTGGGTTGCTCGTGGCGGTGCTCTGGTTGATAAGCACGTATTTGCCGTCGGGACTGAACAGCAGCGGGGAGCCATCCGGGAACGTGTGAATTGGGGTGCCGGTGGCTGACAGCAGCCTGGTCGAGAAGCTTGGCACGCCACTTTGATTGTATTTGTTCACTTCCATGGCTATCATCCCGGCCTGCGGCGTGCCTTCTACCTGGTCAACGATTCCCGAGCCGTATGAGCCAGATCCGAGCCCGGCGTAAGCGGACTGGAGCTGGCGGGCTGACTTGCCTTCGACGCTGACCTCCCACAGCGCGTGCTCATTATTGAGTATCAACAGGTCGTCCGAGCTAGTGAAGCCCAAGATGGTGCCCCCTGGCTGGATGGAAGCACTGACCTGTGGCGGGAGCGCGAACGTCGTGGGCAGAGCTTGCCTGCCCGCTAGGTGGTACACCTGGGTCACTGGGTCGGTCACGCTGGCGCCCGGGATCAGCACGAGCCACTGGCCATCCCCGGATATGAAATATCCGGGTGACGCGTTCGGGCTGACGTTCATCAGCACGGTCGCCGAGCCGTCGGCATCTAGCGCGACGTCGCTCACTGACGAAGTTCCGGTCCCGAACGTGATTATGCCGGTCCGGTAATCCTGCGATGTCTCGACGCTCAGGCCAGGCGTGTCGCCCGTGGAGTACCACGGCGCCCGCCGCGTGCCAGGGCGTGACGCGCTCGCTACAACAGGGCCGTTCGTTTCTGAGCCGGCCGATATTTCGAAGCCCGCGGCTGACAGCTGGCTCGTCGCGAACAGGGAGCTGGGCGGCTCGTTCCCCGGCGGCTGCGCCGCGCCGTTGCCACCGCTGGCCCCGTTCGACGCGCACCCCGCGGCCAGGGCGACGGTCGCCGCCGCGGCGACGACGATGCCCAGGTCGTGCCTGCGGCGAAGTGGCCTGCATAGACCCATGCCCGACTACCTCATCTCCGCACGATGTGCCGTTGAATGTCTATCTTGTGTACTTAAATGGCTACCTTTGGATGGTAGCGTCGCCGGGTTCCTCGGCAGCCAGTAGCTGCGCGATTCGCGTCGCACCTGGCGAGCCGAGCCGCTGGTAGATCTCCAGGGCACCACGCAGCTGGCTCCTAGCCTCGGCTGACCGGCCGCGGCGCAGGTTGCAGCGGCCGATGCCGTCGAGGGAGCGTGCTTCCTGGAGCGGTGCGGCGAGTTCCCGCGCGATCGCGAGAGCCTGCTCGTACCGCTGCTGAGCCTGATCCGGCCTGGCCAGCGCGAGTGATAGGTCGCCCAGGCAGTTGAGCGACTCGGCCTGGCCATGCCTGTCGTCAATGCGGCATGTCAGGTCCAAGGACGCGGCGAGGCTGGCGGCCGCGGCTGTCGTGTCCCCGCCGCTTTGCTGTAGCGCGCCCAGTTCGCGCAGGGCGTTGGCCTCGCCGAGCCGGCTGCCCTGGGCGCGGTACAAGCTGAGCGCTCGCTCCTGGTTGGCCGTGGCCGCGCGAAGATCGCCGGCGTGGCGCTGCGCGATGCCGAGCAGGTTGCGGGCGGTGGCCTCGCCGAGCGGGTTGGAGAGCGAGAGGTGGAGGTCCAGCGCCCGCGCCAGGCTAGCGGCGGCGGCTAGATGGTCGCCGGCGAGGTGCTGAACCTCGCCCAGCTTGGTAAGCGCGAAGGCGACGCCATTGCGGTCGCCGCACGTCTCGCACAATCTCAGCGCCTGACCGAAGCTGTCGGCGGCTGCGCGATAATCGCCAACGGCGACCTGGACGTCGCCGAGATACTCGTGGGCGTCCGCCTGCCCCTCCAGGTCCTCGTGTCCTTCGTGCAGCGCCAGCGCCCTGGTGAGGTTGGCCGCCGAGGCCTTGTAGTCGTTGGCGATGTACTGGACGTAGCCCAGGTGAGTAAGAGCCTGTGACTGGCCGAGCGAGTCGCGCAAACCCTCGTACAGGCCGAGCGCCCGGCTGAGACCGGCCAGCGCCGCGGGGTAGTCGTCGGTCAGGTACTGCACTCGCCCAAGTTGGGTGAGGGCGAGGGCCTCACCCACCTTGTCGCCACAAGCCCGGGACAGGTTCAGGGCTTCTTGCTGGCTGGCCGCCGCTGCAGGAAAGTCCCCGGTCTTCCGGTACAACGTGCCTAGGTGGCTGAGCGCTTCGGCCTGTCCGCGCAGGTCCCCGGTGCCGCGTGCTACGCGCAATGCGGTGCGCTGCAGGCTGAAGGACTGATCCCAGTATCCGTGGGCGGCCAGGAACCACGCCATGGCATCGCCGATGCCGATGGCGTGCGCGGCTAGGTCGCCGGCTTCTGCGGCCAGGTGAACGCCGCTAAGCAGGTTGCGGCGCTCCGCCTCCATCCATGCGGTCGCCTGCGTCCTGGTCCCCAGGTCCGGCAGGCCGGCTCCGGCGCAGTGCCCATCGGCGCCCTTGACGGCCCGGCCGTCCAGGCGAGAGCCGGCCAGCCTGGCCGCGCGCAGGTAGTAGTCAAGGAGCCCGCGGATTGCCGCGTCACGCTCGCCGGGCGGGTCGGCTAGGGCCAGGGCACGGGCGTGCTCGCGGATCAGGTCATGGAAGCTGTACCTGCCAGGCCTCAACTCGGACAGCAGGTGCTGGTCGTAGATGGCATTCAGGTGCCGGCGCGCCTGCGGCAGTTCGATCCCGTCCAGCGCGGCCGCGGCGTAGGCATCGATGTCGGTGCCTGGCAGCAATCCCAGGTGGCGGAACATCCGCTGCTCGCTGGCCGACAACTCCGCATACGACAGGTCGAACGCCGCGGCAACCGACAGGTCCTCGGCCCGCATCAGGTCAAGCAAGTTCATCGCGTCGGCGCACAGGTCGGCGGGTGTCCAGGCCGGGCGGTGGTGCAGCCTGCGCGCCAGCATGGCAATCGCCAGCGGCAGGTACCCGCACAGCTTCGTGACGTCCGCAACCATCGGGTCGCCCGCACCGACATCCGTGCGGTCGGCCAGCCGGGCGAACATCTCGGCCGCCTGGTCTGGGGATAGGGCACCGAGGCTGATCGCGCGCGCGTCTTCGAGCGCGGTCAGTCGCCTGCGGCTGGTGATCAGTACCAGGCTTCCGGGCGTGCCTGG
>JASIBM010000453.1 GCA_030045175.1 Streptosporangiaceae bacterium
GGATCGGGCAGCAGCCGCACCTGCGGCACCAGGCCCAGGTACCGCAGCGCGACCCGCGCGGTGAACACCGCCGCGCCACAGCTGATCATCATCTCCCTGCCGTCGGGATCGGCCACCGGCAGCCGCCGCTCCGCGTCGGCGTGCACGCTCAGCTCGCCGTCTCCCGACCCGAACCACCACGGCTGGCTGTTCGCGACCGACGGCGCGTTCACCGCCGCCTCGACCACGAACCTGGCGACCTCCTCCGGCGTGCTCGCCTCCCTCGGCAACTCACCCGACGGCGCCCAGAACACGTTCATGGCCCCTCCAGTCTGCACCGGTCGCTACCCGTGGCGACCGCACAACTTACGTTTTAACCCTGGCTGGCCTGCCTCCGGTACAGCGTCTGCCCTGCTCAGCCGGACGAGGTTAAAACGTAAGTTCAGTAGACAGCTTATTAGCCGTCCGGTGACAGGTTCGAAGGTCCGTCCGGTACGGGACGTTGGTCCGCCCGGCTGGCCGCGCGACCGAACCTAAGGCGAGGCACGCGAGAAGAGGAGCCCGACTAGATGCCTGGCCAGGACTGCCGCCACGACCTGCCGCCGTTGGTCGTGCGCCAGAGCGAGCCGCCGGCCGGCATGACCGCTCCGCCGGGTTCCGTCGCGAACGCCCCGATTGGATTGATCGCCTGGCTCGGGCCTGGACCGTACAGCGTCATGCCGTTGGCCGCGGCCGACGCGGGCAGCCAGAACGCGGTCCACGTGGCGCCGCCGTCGGCCGAGTGCAGCACCCAGAAGCCGCTCTGGCCGGTCTGGCAGGTCAGCCAAAGCTCGCCCCGTGCCGCCGGGGGAGCCAGCACCGACACCGTGCAGAAGACGTCCTTCGAGATCGCCTCTTCGTGCCAGCGCGACCCGCCGTCGGTACTTATCTCGAGGTTGTCGCACGCGTCGAAGATCGCGACCAGCGAGCCGTCGGCAGCCGCATCCGACACCAGCTGAACGCCGAACGGGAGCGCGGTCCCCGCGCTGTCCCAGTGCGCGCCGCCGTCATCGCTGGTGTACAGCGTGGACGCGCCGGACGAAGGCTTCCAGCCCGGCTTGAGCTGCTCGGTCCGCCGCACCTGCGCGGAGCTCAGGCAGTCATCCCCGCCGCCGGTCACCGCTATCGCGCGCCCCGAGGTGCCGAGCGCCGCCGCAAGCAGGCTGTCGCTGCTGTTGCCGTCGGGCACCCGGGACGTCGTGAACGTCTGCCCGCCATCGGCGCTCGTGACGACGTCCATGGACTGGGAGTAGCCAAGCAGCCGGCCGGGGCGGCCGGCCAGCCAGCTTTCATTGGCATAACGGCCCGTACTCAGCTGGTCAGCGCTCGCCCAGGTCGATCCGGCGTCAGAGCTGAGGAAGTCGCCCAGGTTGGTCGCCCACACCTGCGAGCTCCCCGTGCCAGCGAACGCGGTGGTGGAAATCCAGCGTGGCGGCGCCTGCCGTGTCCAGGTGCGGCCGCCATCCGTGGTGCTCGCCATCGTCGTTATGGGATCGTCCCCGGCCAGCGCCACCTGCCCGGAGGCACCGAGTCCGGTCAGGCTGTTCGCGGCCTGGCTGGTGCCCTGCCACCGGTGCCCGCCGTCCGTCGTCACCAGGACGCTTCCTGCGCACGGACCGTTCTGCCCGCCGTCGCAGCCGCCGGCGATCGCCCAGCCATCCTGAGCGCTGACCATGTCGAGCCGGACGATGCCGACGGGCGCCGGCGTGCCAGCCGGGTTGCCCGTCTTGATCCGCAGGATCGTGCTCCAGGTGCGCCCGCCGTCACTGGTCGACTCCACCACGAGCCCGCCGCCTTCCTTGTAGCCGAGCCCGCCCGCTGCGAGGCCCTGCCTGGCGTTGCGGAACTGCAACGCCGTCAGCGGGTACGGCTCGCAGGACGACGGCAGCAGGGACCAGGCGGCACCCGCGTCGGTGGAGCGGTATACGGCACCCGAGCAGCGCTGGCTTGCCGACGGGCCGCGCCCTGGCGCGGTGACGAAGGCCACCCGCCCGCCGTCGGTGAAGGTGACCCCGTTGAAGCCGCCGCGCGGCAGCGTTCGCCCGATGCGGGTCCAGGTCAGCCCGCCGTCGGTGCTTCGCAGTGCTGGCGAGGAGTAGAACGCCCAGGTGGTGTCGGAGACGGCGATGGCGGTCGCGTGCGGCCCGATGCCGGACATCGCGAAGCGGTAGCCGCCGCCGAGCGGGATCACCGACCGCGGCGCGGTGATCTTACGCACCCGCCAGTGCACCCCGTCCGCGCTGGTCGCGAGCACGGCAGGCCCGACGTTGAGCTTGCCTGGCAGGTTCCCGATCGCGGCGTAACCGCCGCTCGCCGCAGCGGTCAGCGACCAGGCCTCAACGCCGGTGAGCACCGGCCGCCAGGTGGCGCCGCCGTCGGTGGACCGGAAAACGCCCAGGTCGGTCGCCGCAAGGACCGCCGTGCTGGTTGCCAGCAGGTCGTTGGCGCCGGGCAGCGCGGCCGACGCGGGCGGCGCCGCCTTGGCGAGCCCGGGCACGCCGCCGTAGCGCACGTGCAGGCCGGGGAACAGCTTGTGCAGGTGCCGCGCCTGGGCCGATGCCGTCACCGAGGTCAGGCTCGCCTCCGTCGAGGCCGACCTCGAGGCCGACCCGCTGCACCCCGCGATGGACAATGCCAGTGCCGTAATGGCCGACGAGGCAATGGCCGCGTCAATCCGTGCGCTCATGCCCCTGGGACGCCGCAACCCGCCCCCAGGTTGGTGTTGCCCTCCCTCCACGATGCCGCGCGCAGGCGGCGGCGCGGCGCGGGTCTGGCGGCGACCGCCGCGCCACAACGCCACTCAAGCTTTCGATCATGCTCGTGAACTGCGTGCTCACGTCTTGGCTCATGACCTGCGTGCTCACGTCTTGGCTCAGCCCCGCCGGCAACCTCTCCAGCCCCCGGAGCCCGTTTCGTCACCATCATCCCTTTAGTCCCGCGCCCCGCGCCGCCGCCCGCCTGGTGAATGTGCCCTTCACCCGGAAGAATCGGACCGATCCGCCATTCATTCAGCGAGAACGATCAAGATCTGTGACGTGAGATGACTAAGTGACCCATGGGACGGTCAGACCCGCCCAGGGCGACGCCAGGCCCGCCCAGGGCGGCGCCAGACTCGGCGGCCGCGGGAGCCAGTGCCCGGCATGCCCGCTTTGCCCCGCGCCGGGGACGCGGACGTGATCACGCGAGCCCACCAGGCAGGGACAGCACCCCACGACACGCCCCGAACGAAGATCAACTTAGCGGCATCGTGCTGCCGACAACAACGTGGGGCCGTTGCTGCTGCGCTGACGACAGCAAGGACCCCACGTTGTGCCTGGGCCGGACCGAACCCAGTGATGCGTGTGACAGTTGATTCACATGCGGCCCTTGAGGTGGCCGCCTTCGCGCTCCTTAGTGGGCGTCGATGGCTGTGGTCACGGTGCCGGCGCTGACCGTGACGGGTGTTGAGCCCGACCTGGACGACGCGCCGTCGTACCACTGGGTCACGTAGCTGGCCGCGCCGCAGCCCGCCGTGAACTCGACCCGGTAGCTGCCCGGCAGCAGGCCAGTCACCTGATAGCTGCCGCTGGCCCCGGTAACGGCGGCCGACGGGAGCTGCCGGCCGGCCGACGGGTAGGCGACCACGCAGACCCCGGCGGCTGGCGCCCCCTTCACCTGGACAGTGCCGGAGATCCCGCCGTCGGCGGCCAGCGTCGCGCCCACGCCGCTGGTCGTCGTGCCCGCGGTCACAGCGACCGGCGCCGGGAGAACCTGCGGTACGAGCGCCCCGGCGCCGAGCACGCAGTCCGGGGTGAACTCGATCTGGTAGCTGCCGGGAGCGAGCCCGGAGAGCACGTAGCTGCCGTCAGCGCCGGTGATCGCGATTCCGGCGACGCCGTTGCCGGTCTTCGGGGTGGCCTCGACGCAGACGCCCGGCTGGGCCGCCGCCGGGTTCCCCGCGAGCACGGTCCCCGCCACCGAGCCGGCCGCGGGCAGCGCGACCTTGACGACGGCCTGGCGGCCTGCCACGACCCGCACCCCTGGCTTGGTCAGCCCTCCGAGCTGGGAACTCGAGCTGACGCAGGGGACGTAAAGCAAGCGGTACGTACCCGCCGCGAGGTGACCGAACCGGTAACCGCCGTTACCCGTGGTCGTGGTGAGCCCGGCGAAGGCGTCGCCTGAGTCCACCGCCTCGACGCACACGTCGGCGGCAGGCTTGCCCGAGCCCGCTACGGTCACCGTGCCAGCGACGGCACCGCCGCCGGTCACCACCTGGTCGATCCCGGCGGTGGTCGCCCCGTACTTGACCACGACCGCCCGCGCCGACGCCGAGCTGCCCGCGTCCGCGTACCAGGAGAGCGCGTACGGCTGGGTGTCGCATGGCTCGAATAGAACCGTGTACCGGCCCGCCGCCAGCCCGGTGATCCGGTACAGGCCGGCGGCGTCGGTCCGGGGAGGGGTGATGCTGAGCAGTTCGGTGATCGGCAGCGGCAGCGGGCCGGTCCTGGAGAAGGCGTACGGGCAGATGCCGCGCACGCCCTGGCCCGTGGCAGTCCTGACGACCCCGGTGATCGTTCCTGCGGCCCGGAGCCGCGCCCCGACGCCAGACGTCACGGTCCCGCCACCGACCGACAGCCAGGTGGGATCGTTGCCGCCCTGCGGCGAGAACCATTGCGGGGCGTAGACGTGCCCGCCCGCGCTGGCCTGGGCCGACCCGGCGACGCCCACGGTCACCTCGGGCACGGCGCAGCCGCTTGAGAAGCTGACCAGGTAACTGCCCGGAGCCAGGTTGGTGAGCCGGTAGCTGCCTTCGCGGGTGCTGCCGACCCCGGCGAATGGCGCTTCGAGCAGCAGCCCGAACGCAGGTCCCAGCCCGCCAACCTGCTGAGCCGAGATGGGGTCCACGCAGATCCCAGACAGCCTGGCCCCGCCGTAGCTCGTGACCGTGCCGGTGATCGTGCCGCCGGGCTGCATGTTCGCGCCGATGCCTGACGTCGTCTGCCCGGCAACGGCCGGCACGAGCTCGATGGCGGAAGCTACCACCTGGTCGTTGTAGTACTGCGGCGCGTAGCTCTCCTTGTTGCCGCAGCCACCGCTGAAGGCGACCGCGTACTCACCACCCGGAATGCCACCGATCGAGTAGCCGCCATGGACGCCCGTAACCGCGAAGCCGGCCCCGCCGCCGGAGGAGGACGAGGAGACGGCCTCCACGCAGATCCCGGGAACGGGGGTGGCGCCACCCGTGGTCACGGTTCCTGAGATCCGCGCGGCCAGCGGAAGGAACCCGTTGACGTTGGAGACCGTCTTGCCGTCGGTGACCTGCACCAGGCCCCGATGCGCCGCTTCGAGGTAGTTGCCCTTCGCGCCGCAGCCCACATTGAACTGCACCAGGTACTTGCCCGTGCCGAGCCCCGTCATCCGGTAGACCCCGCCCGAGCCGGTCGCCACCTGCTGGAAGACGGCAGACATCGGGCCGGTACCCGATGCGATCACGCAGACGCCGGCCAGCCCGGCGCCGCTTGCGCTGCCGGAGCGGACGGTGCCAGTGATCACCGCGCCCACGCCGAGGCTGGCGTCGATGCCGGTCAGGTGCTCGCCCTTGCGCAGGCTCAGCGGCGTCGCGCCCTTGCTAGTCGCTGAGTGCCGCCACCACTGCGGCGCGAAGTTGCCATCGTTGAGGCAGCCGGTGGTGAAGCCGATCGTCCAGCGGCCGGCGGAGACCGACAGGCGGTAGGTTCCGTCGCCGTGAGTGACGGTCCCCTCGCCAAGCTCCGGAGGAGCGGAGCCATTCGACGCGCTGGCCGCGCCGACGCAGATGCCTGCCAGCGCCTTGCCCGACGGGCCGCGCACCGTTCCCGAGATCGTCGCGCTGGCCGCGCTCGGGCGAGCGGCGGACTGTGGCCCGGCGGGGTGGGCGGCGGCCTGCGGGCCGACCGTCCGCAGCGTCACCGGCCGGAGCCAGGTGGGCTGACCGGCGAGGACATCGGCGCGGACAGGCTCAGGCCAGTACCGGCCAGCGCCGGCGCAGCCCTGGAAGCTGACTGTGTACCTGCCCGGCCGCAGGCCGGTGATCAGGTACCGGCCGTCCGCACCGGTGCGCGCGGCGACCACGCCCGGCCGCCCGGCGGCAGCCACGCACACGCCGCCGAGCGGGGAGCCGTCGCTGCCGAGCACCGTCCCGCCGACCATGCCGGACGAC
>JASIBM010000454.1 GCA_030045175.1 Streptosporangiaceae bacterium
GGCGACGCCCGCGACGAGGCCGACGGCGGCAACCGCGAAGAACGCAACCTTCCACGGGGTTCGCCGTGGCGCCCGCCCGGCCCGCCTCATGCGGGTTCTCCGATCCCGCCCAGGTCTCCGATCCCGCCCAGCCCGCCCGGCTCCCCCTGCCCGCCTGACTGGCCGGGTACCCAGGCCGGCGATTCGCCCGGCCGCGCGTCCGCCAGCGCTGCGACCACGAGCGGCCCGAGCGCAGTCACATCGCCCGCTCCCATGGTCAGCACCACATCACCTGGCCTGGCCAGGCGGCTGATGGCGGCTGGCAAGGTTGACCGCTCGGGGTGGAAGGCGCCGCGCCCGCCCGGCACCGCGTCCGCCACGATGGCACCGGTCACCCCTGGCTCGGGATCCTCGCGCGCGGCGTAGACATCGAGCACGAAGACGTCATCGGCCAGGCCGAGCGCCGTCCCCAGCTGATCAGCGAAGATCCTGGTGCGGCTGAACAAGTGCGGCTGGAAGATGGCGATGACCTTGCCGCCAGCGGCGATGTCGCGCGCGGCGGTCAGGTCGGCCGCGAGTTCCGTCGGGTGATGGGCGTAGCTGTCAAGCACGCGCACGCCGCCAGCCTCCCCCTTGAGCTCCATCCGCCGTCTCGTGCCCTGGTAGGAGGCCAGCCCGGCGGCGACGTCATCGGCGGGGTAACCGAGCTCGACCGCGGTCGCGAAGGCGGCGACGGCGTTCAGCGCGTTGTGCTTGCCCGGGGCCCGCACCCGCAGCGTCGCGGCTAGCGGGCCCGCCAGGCCACGTCCGTTCGCCGCCAGCTCGACCTCGCACCCCATTCCCGCCGATGTGACCCTGGTCAGCCGGTAGTCGGCGGCGGCGGACTCGCCGTAGCTCACCAGTCGCAGGTCCGACCTGGAGGCGCAGGCGGCAAGCCGGGCGGTACCCTGATCATCGGCGCAGGTGACGAGCAGGCCGCCGGGGGTGATCTTGGCGGCGAAGGCGGCGAACGCGGCCTCGATCTCGGCCAGGCCAGGGTAGTTGTCCAGGTGATCGGCCTCGATGCAGGTGACCACGGCCGCGTCGGGCGCGAGCATCAGGAACGACCCGTCGCTCTCGTCCGCCTCCGCGACGAAGGCGGCGCCGCTGCCCTCAGCCGCGCCCAGCCCGGTCTGCGCCAGTATCCCGCCGATGACATAGGACGGGTCCGCACCGCAGTGCCGCAGCACCGATGTGATCATCGAGGTCGTCGTCGTCTTGCCGTGGGTGCCGGCCACCGCGATCGCCTGACGCCCCAGCATGACGGATGCGAGCGCGGCCGCGCGATGCAGCACCCGCTTGCCCAGCCTGGTCGCCTCGACGAGATCCGGATTGTCCGCCCTGATCGCGCTGGAGAACACGAGGGTGTCCGCCTCCCGCAAGTGCTCGGCGGAATGACCAACCCACACTCGCGCGCCGAGCCCGGCTAGCTCGTCTAGCTGGGCCGACTCGACCGAGTCGCAGCCAGACACCGGCGCGCCGCGCGCGAGCATGATGCGAGCGACGCCAGACATCCCAGCCCCGCCGATCGCGGCGAAGTGCACCCGCCCTAGGTGGTCGACCGGAACCGGGTCGGCCGGCGTAAACAAGCCCTTCGTGGCAGTCCTCCTGTCGATGCTCGCCCGCTCATTGCGTTCCGCTCGGTATATGCCTCGCCCTTTCGTGCGCGACTCACCGGCCCCGGTGCGCGCCGCGATGACGTCCCGCCTGCGTTCTGCCTCTTTCTGGCCCCGCGCCAAGCTCTGGACCCGCGCTTCGCGCTGAGCCCGCGCTTCGGGCCTGAGCCGCGCCACCCTCTAGGCCCGCGCCCCCCTCCAGGCCGACGGCCCGGCCCGGTCCTGCGGTGGGGACCGCCCCGAAGGAGCCCGCCGGCGCCGTTGTCCTCGCGTTCCTCGCTGTCCTCGCGGGCCTCGGCTTTCCTGCCCGGTCGGCTGCGTCGATCACTCGCGCCGCGAGGTCGGCGTCGGCGTCCCTGCGGCCAACCTGCGCAGCCGCGCGCGACATCGCAGCGACGCGCTCGTGATCTAGCAGCAGGCCGATCAGCTCGTCGCGGATCCATTCCGGGCTCAGGCTCGCGTCGTCCACGATCAGCCCGCCGCCTGCCCGCTGAACCGGCAGGGCATTGAGCCGCTGCTCGCCGTTGCCGTGCGGGAGCGGCACGTAGGCGGCAGGCAAGCCCACGGCCGTCAGCTCGGCGCACGTCATGGCGCCCGCCCGGCACAGCGCGAAGTCCGCGGCCGCGTACCCGAGGTCCATCCGGTCAAGGTATTCGAGCGCGACGTACGGCACGTTCGAGCGGCGTGGGTCCGCAGTGCTGGCCCTCGATGGCCCTGGACCCCCCGCTGTGCCCGAGCGCGGGCCGACGACGTGCAGCACCTGCACGCCGACGGAGCGGAGCGAGTCGGCCGCGCCAAGCACCGCGCGATTCAGCGAGGCGGCGCCCTGAGATCCGCCGGTCACGAGCAGGACGGGCAGGTCGGGCCGCAGGCCGAAGTGGTCCCTGGCCACCTCGCATGCCGCGAGCCGGTCAAGGCCGGCGATCTCACGCCTGATCGGTATCCCGACGTAGGTCGCGTGCGGCAGCTTCGTGTCGCGCTGCCCGGTGCAGACGTTCGTGGTGAGCCGCGCGCCGATGCGGTTGGCCAGGCCCGGCCTCGGGTTCGCCTCGTGCACCACGATCGGTACCCGGCGCCGCCGTGCGGCCAGGTAACCAGGGGTCGCTACGTAGCCACCGAACCCGACGAGCACGCTGGCTTGCGCCCGGTCGAGGATGGCCGCCGCCGCGCTCACCGCCCCGGCCATCCGGCCGGGCACAGAAAGCAGGGCCGGCGTAAGCGAGCGAGGCAGCGGGACCGGCGGAATCAGCTCGAGGTCGTAGCCGCGCGCCGGGATCAGCCTGGTCTCCAGGCCGCGCTCGGTACCCAGGCAGGTGATCTTGATGTCTGGATCGGCTCGGCGCAACGCGTCGGCCAGCGCCATCGCCGGGTAGATATGACCGCCGGTGCCGCCGCCGGCAATCACCACGCTCCTGCGCATCAGGTGCTCCTCCGTCCGGTCCGCCTCGGCGCGCCCAGCCCCGCTGTCCCTGGTGGACGCTCTGCTGTTCCGGGGGGACGACCCCCCGGACCCCCCCGCGGCGCGGACCCGGGAGGCCGACCCCCCGGACCCCCCCGCGGCGCGGACCCCGAAGGCCGACCCGCCGGAACTCCCCTCGGCGCGGACCCC
>JASIBM010000006.1 GCA_030045175.1 Streptosporangiaceae bacterium
GGCCTGCTGGGTACGTCCTAGCCTGGCCAGTCGCGATTACGCTGCTCTTGTGCTCGTCTTGCGACAGATGATCGCGGCTGACCTCGACCAGGTGGCCGCGCTCGAGCTCGCGTTGTTCGGCGAGGAAGCCTGGACCAGGCAGATGCTCGCCGACGAGCTCGCGCAGCAGCCCGCCAGCAGGCACTACCTCGTCGCAGTGCAGGAGGGTGAGATCGCCGGCTACGCCGGCCTGCTCGGCGCTGGCTGGCAGGCCGACGTGCTCACCTTGGCGGTGGCGACGGACCACTGGGGACGCGGGATCGGCTCAGCGCTGCTTGAGGCACTGCTCAACGAGGCCGCCAGGCGCGGCTGCACCGAGGTGTTCCTTGAGGTCCGGACCGACAACAACCGGGCACAGCGCCTGTACCGCAGGTACGACTTCACCGAGATCGGGATCAGGCGCGGCTACTACCAGCCGTCGGGCGCGGACGCGCTGGTGATGCGCCGCCTGGTCAGCACCGAATCGTCCTGATCACGAACGTGCAAATCGGCACGCTGAACTCACCGGCCGCGGTCTGCGGCGTGGCGGCCAGGTACGCCCGCACCCTGCCGAGCACGGCCTCGCGCTCGGCAGGCTCCATCACCAGGAACATCGAGTGCGTGCGCATGGTCTCGATCAGCGAGTCGGCCGTCCTGACGTGGGAGTGCTCGAACTCGGCGTCCTCAGGCGGGGCGAAGAGCTCGCGACCGGTCGCCAGCCAGGCGAATAGGTCTTCCTCGGTCGCCTGCTCGGCGAGCGTCGTGACCGTGGCCGCGGACTTACGACCGCTGGCCAGGTGCAGGCCAGCCACCCACTCGACCCGGTCATCCTCGGCGTTCCACAGGCCCGCGAACACGCCGCCCGGTGCGAGCACCCGCGCGATCTCGGGCATCGCGTGGTCCAGGTCGAACCAGTGCGCGGCCTGGCCGGCCAGCACGGCGTCGGCGCTGGCGTCGGAGAGCGGGATGGATTCAGCGCGCCCGGCCATGGCCGTCACGCCAGGTAGCTGGGCGCGGAGCTCGGCAAGCATGCCCGGGTCGGGCTCGACCGCGACGACGCTGACCGGCTGGCCCGCGATCCGCAGGGCGGCGAGCTGGGCGGTGAGCTTGCCTGTGCCCGCGCCGAGGTCGAGTATCCGAACCTGGTGAGCGGTGCTGACCTGGGGGGCCGACCCCCCGGACCCCCCCGCGGTGCTGGCGATCGGCGCGAGCGCCCACTCGATAGCTGCGCTCGGGTAGCCCGGCCGGTGCTCGGCGTAGGCCGCGGCGGCGGCTCCGAAGGAGGAAGCCCGGCGGGCGATCTCGGGGTCAGCGAGCGACCCGGTGGCGTCGGTACTCACGACGGCGGGGTTGTCCATATGCGCACCCTAACCGCGCGTCATGAGCGAGCCGGACGTGGCCGATCCTGGGCGAGCGGTTTGACGCAACCGGGCGTGGGCGCTAACGTGCGGGCTTGGCACTCGATGGTGTAGAGTGCTAACGCGACGAGGTTGGTCTGGCACCCGCGACGGCAGGCCCCATGGTCGCCTCTCTAGTAACTCAGCTAGCCCTTTCCAAAAAAGGGGGAGGTCAGATCGTGACGACCGCCACCAAGGTTGTTATCAAGCCGCTTGAGGACCGGATCGTGGTGCGCCCGCTCGACGCCGAGCAGACCACCGCATCCGGGCTTGTGATTCCCGACACCGCCAAGGAGAAGCCCCAGGAGGGCGAGGTCATCGCCGTTGGACCAGGCCGGTTCGACGACGCTGGCGCCAAGCGCGTCCCGATGGACGTCAAGGTCGGCGATGTCGTGCTGTACAGCAAGTACGGCGGCACCGAAGTGAAGTACGCGGGCGAGGAGTACCTGGTGCTCTCCGCCCGTGACGTGCTCGCGGTCATCGAGAAGTAGCGAGCGCGTCGCCCGCCGCCCCGGGCCGGCAGCTCCCCGGAGGCGGGGCTGGCAGCCCGGGGCGGCGGCGTGCCAGTTCGAAGCTGGCCGTAAACCATTTAAACCAATGACTTAAACACATCCGAGACGATCAGCCGAGGTGCTGCATGGCCAAGAGCCTGGATTTCGATGAGGAAGCGCGACGGGCGCTTGAGCGCGGGGTGGACAAGCTCGCCGACGCCGTCAAGGTGACGCTCGGCCCGAGGGGCCGCAACGTCGTCATCGACAAGAAGTGGGGCGCTCCTACCATCACCAACGACGGCGTGACCGTCGCCCGTGAGATCGAGCTGGAGAGCGCGCAGGAGAACCTGGGAGCGCAGCTCGCCAAGGAAGTCGCCACGAAGACCAATGACGTCGCGGGCGACGGCACGACCACGGCGACCGTGCTGGCGCAGGCGATGGTGCACGAGGGCTTGCGCTCGGTGGCGGCGGGGGCCAACCCCATGTCGCTCAAGCGCGGGATCGACCTCGCCGCTAGCTCGGTATCCGAGCGGCTGCTCAAGAGCGCTCGCGAGGTAGAGGAGCGCGGCGAGATCGCGAACGTCGCCACGATCTCCGCCCAGGACGCCAAGGTGGGCGCGATCATCGCCGACGCATTCGACAAGGTCGGCAAGGATGGCGTCATCACGGTCGAGGAATCGCCGACGATGGGCCTCGAGCTGGAGTTCACCGAGGGCTTGCAGTTCGACAAGGGCTACATCTCGGCCTACTTCATCACCGACCAGGAGCGGATGGAGGCGGTGCTCGAAGACGCCTATGTGCTGCTGCACAACGGCAAGATCTCCTCGATGAGCGACCTGCTGCCGCTGCTCGAGCAGGTTGCCCAGGCACGCAAGCCGATGCTGATCGTCGCCGAGGACGTGGACGGCGAGGCGCTGTCCACCCTGGTGGTCAACAAGATCCGCGGGCTGCTCAACGTCGCCGCGGTCAAGGCGCCAGGGTTCGGCGACCGGCGCAAGGCGATGCTCGAGGACATGGCGATCCAGACCGGTGGCCGGGTCATCAGCGAGGAGGTCGGGCTGAAGCTCGAGCTTGCCGAGCTTGACATGCTCGGTAAGGCCAGGCGCGTGACTGTCACCAAGGACACGACGACCATCGTCGATGGCGCGGGCGACCAGGAAGCGATCAATGACAGGATCCGCCAGCTCAAGGCCGAGATCGAGGCGTCCACCTCGGACTGGGACAAGGAGAAGCTGCAAGAGCGGGTGGCGAAGTTGTCTGGCGGTGTGGCCGTGCTCCGCGCCGGGGCGGCGACCGAGGTTGAGCTCAAGGAGAAGAAGCACCGCCTTGAGGACGCGATCTCGGCCACGCGGGCTGCGATCGAGGAAGGCATCATCGCCGGCGGCGGCAGCGCGCTGATCCAGGCCGCGGCCGGGCTCGACGACCTCGGCCTGTCCGGGGACGAGGCCACCGGGGTCGGCATCGTCCGCAAGGCGCTGCTCGAGCCCGGCAGGTGGATCGCGCTCAACGCGGGCGCCGAGGGCGGCGTCGTGGTCGCCGCCATCGCCGACCTGCCAGTGGGCCACGGCTACAACGCCGAGACCGGCGAGTACGGTGACCTCGTCGCGCAGGGCGTGATCGACCCGGTGAAGGTGACCAGGTCGGCTGTGCAGAACGCCGCGTCCATCGCGGGCATGCTGCTGACCACCGAAGCCGTGGTGACCGACAAGCCGGAGCCGCAGGCTGCCGAGGCTGGGCACGGCCACGGCCACGGTCACGCGCACTGACCTGCACTGACTGATCGGCTCACGCGGTGGCCCGGGGAGTTCGTCGTGGCTCCCCGGGCCACCGCGCCATGATCACGGACGATCCTTGGCGCTTCCTGCAAACGGGAGTCCGTGGTAATGCCGCGCGGGTGACCGCAGGCCGCAGGCGCGGTACGCCTGGGCCAGCTTGCGTGCCGCGATCGCCCTGGCACGCTCGGCGCCCTGGGTGAGCAGCCTGGCTAGCCGAGGGCGGTCGTCGGTGATCTCGCGGTACCGGGCCTGGATGCCGGTGAGGCGTTCGGCGACCACGTCGGCGACCGCGTCCTTCAGCGCACCGTACCTGGCGCCGTCGAAGCGCTCCCGGCTGTGCGCCCGCGTGGTCCCGGTCAGGCACTCGAGGATGGTCAGCAGGTTGTCCACCCCAGGTGCTAGGGGGGCATCGAAGCTCACGGCAGGCTGAGAGTCGGTGACCGCCCGCATGATCGCCTTGCGCGCCCGGTCTGGCGGGTCGAGCAAGGCGACCGCGTGACCAGGCTGGCGGGCGGCCACGCTCTTGCTCATCTTGGCCGTCGGGTCGTCCAGGCCCATGATCCTGCTGCCCGGCCCGCGGGCCAGGACGTCAGGAACCTTGAACGTCGTGCCGCCGAACAGCGAGTTGAAGCGCCGTGCGATGTCGCGGGTCATCTCCACGTGCTGGTGCTGATCCTCACCGACCGGGACGTAATCGGCGTCGTACATCAAGATGTCGGCAGCCTGAAGCGCCGGGTAGCACAGCAGCCCTGCCCCGACTCCCGCGTCGACGTCGGCGATCTTGCCCTTCGTCTTGAACTGGGTCGAGCGCTCGAGCCAGGAGACCGGCGTCGCGCAGATCATCAGCCAGCCGAGTTGCGCGTGCTCAGGCACGTCCGACTGGACGAACAAGGTGGACAGGTCCGGGTCGATCCCGCACGCGATGTACAGCGCGATGATCTCCTCCGCGCGGGCGCGCAGGCTCTCGCCAGCGACGACCTCAGGGATCGTGAGCGCGTGCAGGTCGGCTACGAACAGGAAGTTCTCGTACTGGTCCTGGTTGTCCGCCCACAGGCTGATTGCCCCGATGTAGTTGCCGATGTGCAGGCGCCCGGTCGCGGTGATGCCGCTGAGAACTCGTTTTCTGCCGGCCGATGTCATGGTTTCTCCCTGCCGCACGCCAGGACGCGTGCGTGACCGAGGTTTGGTTGGTTCGCTGACCGCTGGGCGAGGCGATCCGGTTGCCCTTCGCCCGTTTCTTGCTGGCGGGGTTTACGGACGCGTCAGTGCGAGATCGCGCACTTAACGGCGATCTGAGGACGCCATCGCCAGCTCATCTGGTACCACCTCGGCAGGGCTTCTCGCGATCGCGGAAGCAGGGCCTGGGCCGCGCGGCACTCACGCAGGAGCGCCCGCGGTTGTAGTTTACCCGAATCAGGACGCGGGCGCTTTATCGCCCGTGGCCGGCTGATCAAGGCGCCTGGACTCGTGCGTCGACCAAAAGGCCAGTCCGAGGGTAATGACGACGACCGAGCCAATGAGCAAGGTCACCCCCGCCCCGGTGTGGCGGAATGCGAGCGCGCCAGCGAAGGCGCCGGCCAGCATCGCCGCGACGGCCGCGCCCCGCCGAACCGCGTTCGGATTGGTGCCGCCCGCCAGCGTAGAGTCCGACGCCAGACCGGTCAGCGTCAGGGTCAGCACGGTGGTGGTCAGGTCGGGCACGGCGAGCCTGCGGATCGTGGCGTTGCGCACGCCCATACCGACTCCGAGCACGGCGATGACCGCGTAGCGCGGCCAGCCTGCCGACACGGTGGTGGTCGCGAAGGCGATGATCGCGGCGACGCCGGTGACCACGCCTTCTGCCGTCATGGCCAGGACGAGCAGGCGGCGCCGCGATGCTAGCGCCCGCGCTGCTCGCCCGGCCGCTACCGCCCCGGCAAGGAACGCGCCGAGCGATGTGAGGCAGGCTGTCGCGGAAAAGCCCGAGGCGCCGGCCGCGGCGAAGCCGAGCAGGACAATGTTCCCTGTCATGTTCGCGGTGAAGACGTGTCCAAGTCCGAGGTAGCTGACGGCGTCGACCAAGCCACTGACGGCCGTCATGGTGACGAGTGTCGTGAGCAAGAACCTGTCAGGCCGGCCTGTTGTCGTCATGCCCTACATAGTGGCAACATGCCTGCCTGAGTCGCAGGCAACGAGCGGGAAGACCCTGCGCGGTCGAGCCGAAGGCGGAGCCGGAGGCGAGAGCGCGCGAGCGAGCCGTAGGGCGCCGGCGCCGCCTGGACTGAGGAGCGGTGTTTGCGACGAGGGAAGGCGGCGCCTCAAAAGGCGCCCGGAGGCGAGCGGGAAGAGATGAGCGTGCGGTTTATCGGGCTTGATCTGGCTTGGGGTGAGCGGGCGCGCACCGGCGTCGCGGCCCTGGACGCCGCGGGCCGGCTTGTGACCTGCGCCTGCGCCACTTCGGACGATGAGATCGCTGCGTTCGCCGCCGTGCACGCGCCAGGTGACTGCGTGATCGCGATCGACGCGCCGCTGATCGTGCCGAACGAGACCGGCCAGCGAGTGGCCGAGCGCCTGATCGCACAGCGGTTCGGCCGGTACGCGGCGGGCGCTTACCCGGCCAACCGGGGGAACTCGCTGTTCAATCCGGTGCCGCGGGCCTTGCGGCTCGCGGGCCGGCTTCGATGCGAGGCGGATCCCAAGGCGGGCACCGGCCCTGGCAAGCGGGTGGCGATCGAGGTCTACCCGCACTCAGCGTCGATCGTGCTGTTCGGACTGGATCGCACGCTGCCGTACAAGGGCAAGCACGGCCGCCCGTTCGCGGTTCGGGTGCAGGCCTTTACGCGGCTGATCGGCTACGTCGAGGATCGCCTCGCTGAGCCGCTCCGACCGCAAGCCTGCGAGCGCTGGCGCCAGCTTGCCGCGCTCGCTGCCGCCGCGCGCCGCCCGGCGGACCTCGAGCGGATCGAAGACGAGGTGGACGCGGTGATCTGCGCCTACTTGGCCTGGCTCTGGCACGTCAGCCCCCGGTCGTGCTGGGTGCTCGGGGACGTGACGGCCGGTTACATCGTCACGCCGCGCCCTGCCGGGCTGGGCGGACGGGCCAGCCGAGCCGAGCCGGCCGCGCGGCGATCGGTAGGCGCCCTGGGCTCTCACTAAGATGGAGCTATCCTCGGCCTCAAGCACACCGGAGTGACATGACCGACGATGCCAAGTTTGGCCAGCCCGCACTCACCTTCGACGACGTGCTGCTGCTTCCCGCGCACTCGCGGTTGCTGCCCAGCGAGGCTGACACCACGGCCAGGCTGACGCGGCGGATCACGCTGCGGATACCGCTGTTGTCGGCTGCCATGGACACGGTCACCGAGGCGAAGATGGCCGTCGCCATGGCCCGGCAGGGCGGCATTGGCGTGCTGCATCGCAACATGTCGGTCGAGGACCAGGCGTACCAGGTCGACGTCGTCAAGCGCTCAGAGGCCGGAATGATCACCAATCCGGTTACCTGCGGACCGGATGCCACGATCGCCGAGGTCGAAGAGGTGTGCGGTCGCTACCGGATTTCCGGGCTGCCCGTCGTCACCCCCGACGGCGTGTTGCTCGGGATCATCACCAACAGGGACATCAGGTTCGCCCGGGATCACAGCCGCCGGGCAGGCGAGCTGATGACGCCGATGCCGCTGGTCACCGCGCCGGTCGGGGTGGCGCGCGAGCAAGCACTGCGGCTGCTATCCGAGCGCAAGGTCGAGAAGCTGCCCCTGGTGGACACCGGTGGCGTGCTGCGCGGGCTGATCACGGTCAAGGACTTCACCAAGAGCGAGAAGTTCCCGCACGCGACCAAGGACGCTCACGGCCGGCTGATGGTCGCCGCCGCGGTCGGGGTGGGCGAGGACGCCAAGCCGCGGGCGCAGGCGCTGATCGACGCCGGGGCCGACGTCCTGGTCGTCGACACGGCCCATGGCCACTCTGAGTCGGTGCTCACCATGATCGCCCAGCTCAAGGCCAACACCAGGGTCGAGGTGATCGGTGGCAACGTGGCGACGAGGGCGGGCGCCCAGGCGCTGGTCGACGCGGGCGCCGACGCGGTGAAGGTCGGCGTCGGCCCCGGCTCTATCTGCACGACCAGGGTGGTGGCCGGCGTGGGGGTGCCGCAGGTCACGGCCATCTACGAGGCGGCAAGCGCGGCCGGGCCCGCCGGGGTCCCTGTCATCGGCGATGGCGGGGTGCAGTACTCGGGCGACATCGCCAAGGCCATCGCGGCGGGCGCCGACACGGTCATGCTGGGCGGGTTGCTTGCGGGCTGCGAGGAGGCGCCTGGCGAGATGGTGATGATCGGCGGTGAGCAGTACAAGCTCTACCGCGGCATGGGCTCGCTCGGCGCCATGCGGGGGCGTTCGTACTCCAAGGACAGGTACTTCCAGGACGACGTGCTCCGCGAGGAGAAACTGGTGCCCGAGGGCGTCGAGGGCCGCGTCCCTTACCGCGGATCGCTGACAGCCGTGGCCGGCCAGCTAATTGGCGGGCTGCGCGCCGCGATGGGCTATTGCGGGTCCGGGACCATCACCGAGTTGCAGGGTGCGCGCTTCATCCAGATCACCGGCGCCGGCCTGGCCGAGAGCCACCCCCATCACCTGCAGATGATCGCCGAGGCGCCGAACTACGCCCGTCCCTGAGGGTGGCCTGGCGACTCCCGCAGGCCGACCGGGAGGGGTCGCGTTCCCCTCCCGGTGGCGGCGACGCGGCCAGCTACCTGCTATTTCGTGCCCACTACCACAACCGTAATCTGCCTGGAAAGCGAATTATTTCCTGAGTTATCTTTCACCACGAGCGTGCACGTGAGATTCTCGGTTGCGGGGCCATTGTTAACCATGCTGAGATTTAGATTCTGATTTGTGCCAGTTTGCGTCCAGGCGCTAGCTGGAATGACGCCGCCGACAACGACGCCACCGCTCATGCATACGGGATTGCCCACGCCAGGGTTAGGGTTCCAGATGTATGGCGGGGTGCCGCACGTTGCCTGCCACGTCTCAATGCCCTTGGACATGGGATTGACCTTCACCACCCCCTTGTCCTGACCGGGGCCCATGATGTTCAGCGGTGTGCAGGTGGTTGGCGCAGCCCCGCAGAAGTACGCGGGGGCGATGCCGGCCTCGGCGATGAGGATCTGGCCGGCCGCGCTGGCGAAGAACGGCGTCGGGCCGCCTGGGTCGCAGAACAGGGTCTGGGCCCAGTTCAGCGTGCCACCCGGCTGCCACGGGGTGGTCGAGTCCTGGTCGGTCGAGCGGTAGACGACGTACAGGGAGCGTATGTCGACGTAGTCGGGAGTGTCGTCCGAGGGCGCTCCGTCGAGCTGCACCACCCCGGCTGACAGCGAGGCGCCGTCCGGGTAGGCCGCTGTCGGGTCGTGGAAGTAGCCGGTATCTGGATCCGAGCCGACGTCCGTGTCCCCGCTTGTGCCGTTCCACAGGTTGAGCAGGCTGGTGTCGAACGGCTCGATCACGTCGGCCGGGTCGGCGTTGCCGGTGACGCCCGTGGGGTCATTCTCCGCCACGGTGATCACGCAGGCGCCGAGGGTGATCGGAGTGCCGCCGTTGGCTGCCTGCAGGTCGTTCAGGAAGGTGCTGCGGGTTTCCGAGCCCGGCGGCGGGATCGCCGGGATGATCGTGTTGGCGGAGGTGCCGCCGACCTGGGTCCACTGGGTGTCCTGGCACTGATAGATCTGGACCAGTTGCTGGGCCGACAGCCCTGGCGGCGCATTGGTCGCCGCCTGGTCCGCCACCATTTCGAGTTCCTCCTCACCTAGGCCGACGGTTTGCAGGCCGCCCCATCCGTTGGATGTGGCCTGGGCGATTTGCGTCGCCGTCGGAGGGGAGGTCGTCATGGCGAAGTTGATGAGGGGATCGGCGGGGCTGGTATCGGCCAGCAGAGCGGCGATGCCTGCCGCGCCGGTGGCGGGCCGCTCGACGGGATAGGTCCCGCCGCGCAGGACGACGGTCGGGTCTAGCGGCAGCGGGCTGGCGGTCGTGCTGTTGTTGAGGTAGGCGGCCCGGCCGTTGGCATCAGCCGTCGCGTCGATGCCCACGACCTTGTACAGGTTGCCGGCCGTGTTGTACCCGGTGTCGCCCTCGGGGTCACCGTCATCGCCGAAGTCGAGAAGCGGCTGCAGCAGGCCCGACCCTACCCCGACGACATCGTTGGCCTGGGGCGCATAGTCGGCGCGGGCGGGCGGCGCCGCCGCGAGGGGCACCCCTAAAGAGAACGCCACAGTTGCCAGCGCGATGGATGCGGCCATCCGGCTGCGCGAGAGCCTTGTCCGGTTGCGCATGGTCTCCCTCCCGTCGTTCTTGGACGGATCTGCCAGGCGGCCAGGCAACATCGGCCGGGTGCACGGCTTCTTCTTATTGCGCGAACACGAGACGAATGAATCCTGTATGTTACCTCGTAATTATCCGATAACGAGGCATTCAGCGCCCAGGCAAAGCGCGCGCCAGACCACGGCCGCCGGCCCTGACCTTTACATCGGCCGATGGGCAAGTGCCAAAGGCCCGTCGGCGAGCTGGCTCGGGCGCTGGCCGACGCGGGCGCACTCGTGCGACATCGCCAAGGCCATCGCTGCGGGCGCCGGCACGGTCATGCTGGGCGGGTTGCTTGCGGGCTGCGAGGAGGCGCCTGGCGAGATGGTGATGATCGGCGGTGAGCGGTACAAGCTCTACCGCGGCATGGGCTGGCCTGGCGCCATGCGTCCCACGCGTAGCAAGGCTCTGCCGTGTTGTGCGCCGCGCTGCCGCTGACTGCAGCAGGTCAGGTCAGGTGGCAGCCGGCCTGCCAGGCAGCTGCGGCCTCCCCACGCCACGCCGCGCTCGGCGTCACGTTGGGTCACGGGTCCATTATGAAATGCCTCCTAGACAGAACGGGGGGCCGCTAACTACACTCTGACTGCAAAAGATCGGGGAGACGCCATTGAGCGCCTACGGAATAAGAGGCCGGAGAAGGTGGGGGTCGTAAATATATGAAAAGAATCGATCGCAAGAGAACAATGATAGGGCGGCTAGCGCCGCTAACCGCAGCCCTCACGCTTACCGCTGGTGTGCTCGCGGCGACCGCTGCGTCTGCGTCTGCGACCGCATCGCATGCGGCGGAATTCTCGCGAGTAGGATCTGCTCCGGCAATTCCACGAGGCGCGGTTCTCATCGGGAGGACCCCGGCGTCAAGGGTCGTGCATTTCGATGTCGTGCTCACTTCTCGCGACCCGGCGGGACTGAACTCCTTCGCTCTCGCTGTTTCGACTCCCGGCTCGCCGGAACACGGCAAGTTCTTGACCGTGTCGCAGTTCGCCGCCAGGTTCGGCCAGACCCCATCGGCCATCCGCGCAGCCGAGAGCACGCTGCGGGAAATCGGGCTCAAGCCTGGCCCGGTCACGGCGAACGGCTTGGTCGTCCCGGTATCGGCGACATTCGGCCAGGTGGCTGACATCCTGCACACGCAGTTTGTCGACTACCGGCTGGGTTCTGGCCGCGTGGCGTTCGCCAACACGACAGCGCCGCAGCTACCCGCCAGCCTCGGTCGCATGACGACCGCGGTCATCGGCCTCAACGACCTGGCAACCAATCAGATCAACCCGCTACGCGGATCTGCAGGAACACGCGGGCGGGCCGCCCCGCAGAGCCCGGCGTTGCCCCCCACGGCGTGTTCGGCGGCGTCCGCGGCGGCTAGTAAGTATCAAGGCTGGACCTACCCGAAGCTGGCGGCAGCGTACTCCATCAATTCGCTGTACAAGCACCACGACTATGGCGCGGGTACCAGAATCGCCCTCTTCGAACTGGACGCATGGTCGATTTCGGACATAAATGCCTTCCAGTCATGTTACAAGACAAATGTCCACCTGAGTTCCGTCAATGTCGATGGCGGAGATGGTAGCGGCGCAGGCGGAGGTGAGGCGGCGCTCGATATCGAGACCGCGATAGCGCTCGCGCCGAAGGCTGACATCACCGTCTACGACGCGCCGGCCTCGAACTATGCCCTGTCCGTGGTCGACGAGCTGACGAGGATCTTCGACGCTAACAACGCTCAGATCCTCTCGATGAGCTACGGACTTTGCGAGCCCTTCGTCTATAGCCTTGACACGGGCCTGGCCGACAGCGAGAACCTGTTGTTCGAGCAGGCCGCCGCGGAGGGCATGTCGGTGTTCGTCGCATCTGGTGACACCGGCTCGGAAGGCTGCTACCGGGTGAACCAGAGCGACGCACTGGAGGTCCTGGACCCGGGCTCGCAGCCCTTCGTGACCTCCGTCGGCGGGACCGACCTCACGCACGCTGGCCCGCCGCCGAAGGAAACCGTCTGGAACGAGGGCGTCAACACCGGTGCTGGTGCCGGCGGTGGCGGCGTCTCAGGCAACTGGGCGATGCCTGCCTGGCAGTCCGGACCAGGGGTTATCAACTCTTACAGCGACGGCGTGCCATGCGGGTCCAGCGGTTACTGCCGCGAGGTACCCGATGTCTCGGCGTCCGCGGACCCCGAGCACGGGTACATCATCAGGTGGAAGGGCAAGTGGATCGCCATCGGCGGCACCAGTGCGGCGACTCCGCTATGGGCGTCCATGCTCGCCGACATCGAGTCGGCGCACTCACCGGTGTACCGGGCCGGCTTCCTCAACCCGTTGTTGTATTCCGCGGCGGCCACGTCATCTACCTCGTTCCACGACATAACCGTCGGCAACAACGACTACACCGGCACCAACGGTGGTGCGTACCCGGCGACAAGCCATTACGACATGGCTTCGGGCCTGGGCACACCCTATGCACCTGGCATCGAGAAAGATATCAACCACGCGAACTCGCTTATCGGGTTCACAGATGCTCCAGGGACCGATTCCCCGCCGCCCTTCCTCGGTACGTACAAGGTGACCGCGTTCGATGCCCCGTGCACTGTGGGTGACGACTACAGCGAAATAGCTGCGCCGACCGGAGATATATCACTGGTGCCGGATACGGAATGCGAGCAGATCGCCAACGGATGGGAAACCTGGAGCAACGGGTACACCGGAGATGTCTACTGGCAGGACTCCGATATAGGCGGCGTCACCTCGCTGGTGCTCACGATGCCGGCCGGCACCAGGGCGTTCTACTTCTATGCCGAGCCTGATGAGTTCGAAACCTTCGACCTGCAGGCAACCGCAAATAATGGTGCGACATCCGGGCCGCTTGAGGTATACGGTGAGGCTGGCGCTCAGTATTTCGGTTTCTACGCCAACGGCAAGGGCGAAAATATCACGAAGATCACGATATCCTGCGATGACGACTTCGCCATCGGAGAATTCGGGATCGCCTACGGTAAGTAGCACTTAGCGTCCGGGTACCCGGCGCTGCTCATAACAACAACGTGGGGCCCTTACTGCTTCGCAGGCGACAGTAAGGGCCCCACGTTGTGCCTGGCGGGGGCTGGCCGGGCACGGCCGCCGTCGGCGGTGCGGCATCGGCGGCGGATGTCGGTTGGCTGAGGCGAGAACGTGGCGTGTCCGCTGGTCAGGTCGGCCCGGTGAACCTGGCAGACTTGCGGAGTGACCCAAGTGGAGATCGGGCGCGGCAAGAGCGGCCGCCGGGCGTACGCCCTTGACGAGATCGGCATCGTCCCGTCGCGCCGGACCAGGAGTCCGGAAGACGTGTCCATCGCCTGGCAGATCGATGCCTACCGGTTCGAGTTGCCGCTTGTGGCCGCGCCGATGGACAGCGTCGTGTCGCCAGCCACGGCGATCGCCGTGGGCAAGCTCGGTGGCCTCGCGGTGCTCGACGTCGAGGGCGTTTGGACCAGGTACGAGGACCCGGAGCCGCTGTTCGCCGAGGTAGCCGAGCTCGATGATGCGGCAGCGACGGCCCGGCTGCAGGAGATCTACGCCGAGCCGATCAAGGAGGAGCTGATCGGCCAGCGGATCGCCGAGATCCGTGCGGCCGGGGTGACGAGCGCCGTGCGCCTGTCGCCCCAGCGCACCGTGCGCTACCACAAGGCCGTGACCGACGCCGGGGCCGACTTCGTGGTCATCCGCGGCACGACGGTCTCCGCCGAGCACGTGTCGAGCCTGGCCGAGCCACTGAACCTCAAGCACTTCATCTACGAGCTCGACGTGCCCGTGATCGTTGGCGGCTGTGCCACCTACACGGCCGCGCTGCACCTGATGCGAACGGGCGCGGCTGGCGTCCTTGTCGGCTTTGGCGGCGGGTCTGGCCAGACGACGGCGGCCGTGCTCGGCGTCAAGGTGCCGATGGCCACGGCGATCGCCGATGTCGCCGCGGCTCGCAGGGATTACCTGGACGAGTCGGGCGGCAGGTACGCGCACGTGATCGCCGACGGCGGGATGACCCGCAGCGGCGACATAGCCAAGGCGCTGGCGCTCGGCTCTGACGCGGTGATGGTCGGCTCCCCGATCGCCAGGGCCGCCGAGGCACCAGGGCGCGGCTATCACTGGGGCAGTGAGGCGCATCATCCGGAATTGCCGCGTGGCAACCGCCTCAAGGTCGGCACGATCGGGACGCTTGAGCAGATCTTGCACGGCCCGTCCATGATCGCCGATGGCTCGATGAACCTGATGGGGGCGCTGCGCCGGACGATGGCGACATCCGGGTACTCCGACCTGAAGGAATTCCAGCGGGTCGAGGTCGCGGTCACGCCTGGGACGGCACCGGGCCGCTGAGCCAGGCGGGGCCGCGCACGAGGCGCCGCGCGGGCTGACGCGGTCGCCGAAGCGGGTCGCCTGCGGCCGGGAACCGCGTTCGCCCAGCCGTGGCCGGGCCGGTAGCGTGTGAATTGTGATTCCACGCGGAACCGCGAGCATCGGTCCTGAGCAGCGCGCAGACGCCTTGCGCGGGCTGGCGGAGAGGGAGCACCAGGTTCTGATCGTGGGCGGCGGGGTGGTCGGGGCTGGCGTAGCGCTCGACGCGGCGACTCGCGGGCTCACGGTCGGGCTGCTCGAGGCCAGGGACTTTGGCGCGGGCACGTCGTCCCGATCGAGCAAGCTCATCCACGGTGGGCTGCGTTACCTCGAGCAGCTCAACACCAGCCTGGTCAGGGAGGCGCTCACCGAGCGGTCGCTGTTGTTGCAGCGGATCGCCCCGCACCTGGTTCGGCCCGTGCCGTTCCTCTTCCCCTTCACCCACCACGGCTGGGAACGTGCCTACGTCGGCGCCGGGGTGACCATGTACGACCTACTCGGGGTGGCCCGAGGACAGTTCAGGGGCTTGCCGCTGCACCGCCAGCTCACCAGGCGGGCGGCGCTGCGGCTCGCGCCCGCCTTGCGCAAGTCTGCGCTCACCGGGGCGCTTCAGTACTGGGACGCCCAGGTAGACGACGCGAGGTACGTGATCGACCTGATCCGGACCGCGGCAGGCTACGGTGCGCACGTGGCGTCGCGAACGCAGGTCACCGGGTTCCTGCGGGAAGGCGAAAGGGTCACGGGCGTTCGGGCTGTCGATCTTGAGTCGGGCTCGGAGCTACGGATCAGGGCGCAGCAGGTGGTGAACGCCACGGGGGTCTGGACCGATGAGATCCAGGCCATGGTGGGTGGCCGCGGCTCGATCAACGTGCGCGCATCCAAGGGGGTGCACCTCGTCGTTCCGCGGGACAGGATTCACTCAAGCACCGGCATCATCTTGCGCACGCCGTTGAGCGTGTTGTTCGTCATCCCATGGGGACGACACTGGATAATCGGCACGACCGACACTGAATGGACGCTGTCCAAGTCCCATCCGGCGGCGAGCCGGGCGGACATCGACTACGTGCTCGGCCAGGCCAACCGGGTGCTGGCGGTGCCGCTGACGCACGACGATGTCGAGGGTGTCTACGCCGGCCTGCGGCCACTGCTCGCCGGGGAGTCCGAGACCACGTCCAAGCTGTCCAGAGAGCACACGGTGGCTCACCCGGTGCCCGGCCTCGTGATGATCGCCGGCGGCAAGTACACGACCTACCGGCTGATGGCCCGCGACGCCGTGGACGCCGTCGCCCACGGCCTCGACGACAAGGTCGCCCCTTCGTGCACGGACCAGATTCCGCTGGCTGGCGCGGACGGCTTCCAGGCGCTGTGGAACTCGCGGCACGCGCTTGCCCGCACCTCCGGCCTGCACGTCGCGCGGATCGAGCACCTGCTGCGCAGGTACGGCTCCCTGGTCAGCGAGGTGCTCGATGCGATCGCGGCCGACCCGGGCCTTGCCGCGCCCCTGGCGGGCGCCGATGATTACCTGCGTGTTGAGGTGGTCTACGCGGTCACCCACGAGGGCGCGCGGCATCTGGATGACGTCCTGAGCAGGCGCACGCACATCTCCATCGAGACCTGGGATCGCGGCTTGTCGGCGGCCGACGAGGTGGCTGAATTGATGGCCGGACCGATGGGGTGGCCACCAGAGCAGGTAACCAGGGAACTGGAGAACTACCGTGCCAGGGTCGCCGCCGAGCGCAAGTCGCAGGAGGCGGACACCGACACGGAGGCCGACGCGATCCGTCTCGGCGCCTCCGACATCGTCCCCGTCCTGATCGGCGATTAGGGTATCGAGCCGCGGATAGACTGCCGCCTATGCCCGCGCTACGTGTGTTCTCTGGCATCCAGCCGACCGCCGACTCCTTCCACCTCGGCAACTACCTCGGCGCGCTGCGCCAGTGGGTGGCGCTACAGGAGACGCACGACGCCTTCTACTGCGTCGTCGACTTGCACGCGATCACGGTGCCCCAAGACCCGGCGCTGCTGCGCCGGCGGTCGCGGATCGCGGTCGCCCAGTTGTTCGCCGCCGGGCTCGACCCCGAGCGCTGCACGGTCTTCGTGCAGAGCCACATTCCCGAGCACGCCGAGCTCGCCTGGGTGCTCAGCTGCCTGACTGGGTTCGGCGAGGCGAGCAGGATGGTGCAGTTCAAGGACAAGGCCCAGAAATCGGGCGCCGACCAGGCGAGCGTGGGCCTGTTCACGTATCCGATACTCCAGGCCGCCGACATCTTGCTCTACCAGACTGACCAGGTGCCGGTCGGCGAGGATCAGCGACAGCACCTCGAGCTCACCAGGGACCTGGCGCAGCGCTTCAACCGCAGGTTTGGCGATACCTTCGTGGTGCCAGGCCCGTACATCGTCGCCGACGTCGCCAAGATCTCCGACCTGCAGGATCCGTCGGTCAAGATGAGCAAGTCGGCGTCGGCGCCGCAGGGCATCGTCGACGTGCTCGAGGAGCCTGCCTCGATCCGCAGGAAGATCAGCCGGGCGGTTACCGACCTTGACACGGACATCAGGGCGGACGAGCAGGCTAAGCCCGGAGTAACCAACCTGCTGCGGATCTACGCGGCCCTGAGCGGCGCGAGCGTCGCCGACCTTGAGGCGCGATACGCCGGCGCTGGCTACGGCGCGTTCAAGAAGGACCTGGCCGAGGTCGTGGTCAGTGCCCTGGCGCCGATCAGGGAGCAGGCCGAGAAGATGCTCGCCGACGAGGCCGAGCTTGACCGGCTGCTCGCCGCTGGCGCGGCCCGGGCGCGCGAGGTGGCGAGCAGGACGATGGCCCAGGTCAGGGACCGCGTCGGCTTCCTGGCCAGCCGGTAGCGTCACGCGCATGATCGTGGTCGTTTGTCAGCTCGGACAGCTGAAGATCGTCCGCGATCATGGTCTACGGGGCGGGTCGCTGGCTAGCCGGGGCCTTGCCTGGCGACCAGCCGCGCTCGTCGCAGCCAGGCCGGCCCGGTGAGCGAGTAGCTGTACGGGTCACCGCCGACGCGGCCGTCGTAGGCCGTTCCCGTATTAGCGATCATGAGGTCGCGTCCGAGGCCGGCGCCGGCGCTGTTGGCGTCGGCGTCAGCGGCCGGACGCACGAGGCGCGTCGCGGCGGCCGCCAGGTGGCCGGTGGCGGCACGAGCCCGGCCGCCGTAGGCCGTCGTGACGCTCCCAGGAAGCGGCGGCACCAGCACGCCAACCGGGCGTACCTTGCCGTCCATCGCGAATCCCCAGTTGAGCAACTTCTCGGCCGACGTGATCTCGGTGAGCGGCGTGGCGTGCAAGATGGTGACGATAAGCGTGACCCCGTGTCGCCTGGCCAGGCCGATATAGGTCGCCTCGGCCCTGATCGTCCATCCGATCTTGCCTCCTATCCCGCCGCGGTACTGAGTCAGCAGGGAGTTCTGGTTGGTCATGGTGACCTGGTTGTGCCTGCTGATCGGGAAGGTGGCCGTCAGCGTGGAGTCGTACCGCATGAACGAGGGCATCCGCAGCGCCCTGCGCGCGATCAGCGCCTCGTCGTACGCGGAGACCACTTGGCCCGCCGCGGGCAGCCCGTTCGGCACCTTGGCGACCACGTCGTACGCCTGAAGGTGATGAGCCTCGGCGTTCATCAGCCGCATCCCCTTGGCGAACGAGCCGCTGGCCTGGACGAGCGACACCGCCGCGTCGTTCGCCGAGACCATCAGCAGCGCGCGGAACAGGTCGGCCGCGCGGTACTTGTGGCCGGGGATGACGCCGATGATGTTCGGCTCGACAGAGGCCGCCAGCCTGGTGGCGAGCACCATGGTGTCGGGGCGCAGCCTGGGCAGCATGGTGATGGCGGTGAGCACCTTCAGCGTGCTGGCCGGAGGGTACAGCCCGTGGGGGTCCTTGGCGGCGAGCACCTGGCCGGTGCCTGCCGTCGCGATCACGTAGGCGGAGGCAGGCACCGAGGGCAGCGGCGGCGAGCCAGGCGGGTCGCGCACGATGATGCCGCTTGATGCGAGCAGCCGGCCGCCGACGTCGCGGTTGGGCACGTTCGCCGGCCCGCGCGGGGCCGAGCCTGAGCGACCTGACCTGGGCCGAACTGACCTGGATCGGGTCGGTGCGGACCGGCCGTGCCCTGGTCCGCTCAGCCTGGGCTTGGCCGGCTTGCCGGCCGCTGCGGCATGCGCAGGGATCTGCGAGCCGGTGCTTGACTCGATCAGCACTAGCGCGATCACGGTCGCCACCACGGCGACCGTGATCGCGATCGCTGACATTGCAGCGTTCCTGCTGATCCTCATCAGCATCTCGTCCTTCGATCCGGCTGCGGCTGGCGCACGCCATTGCCTCCAGGTTCGCGGACGCGGCGAGGCGGGCCAGCCCGCGCGTAGTGATAACCGCACGTACCGCACGTGACTGTCCCCGCGGGAACGCCGCGCACCCGTGCGGCATTCTGGCTCGATGGTGGTGTAATCGGTGTGACAAGCGCAGACCGTCGGCAAAGACAGCTCCCCGATTGGCTCACGTCCGCCTGTGCTAGCCCCGCTCGCCTCCGGGCGCCTTTGAGGCGCCTCTGGCAGCGCGTCGTAATCTTGTCCTATGGCGCGCATGTCGGAATCCGGGGAACCCATCGAGCCCGTCTACGGGCCTAAGGCGCTGGACGGCTTCGACCCCTGTCGCGACCTCGGCGAGCCAGGGGAGTTTCCTTACACGCGCGGCGTCCATCCCGACATGTACGTCACCAGGCCATGGACCATGCGGCAGTACGCCGGCTTCTCTACCGCGGCCGATTCCAATCGCCGGTACCGGCAGCTGATCGCGGCCGGCGGCACGGGCTTGTCCGTTGCCTTCGACCTGCCGACCCAGATGGGGTACGACTCGGACGCGCCGCAGGCACACGGCGAGGTCGGGAAGGTCGGCGTCGCCATCGACTCGATCGAGGACATGCACGTACTGCTCGATCAGATCCCGCTCGGCACCGTGTCCACCTCGATGACGATCAACGCGCCGGCCGCCGTCCTGCTCCTGCTCTACGAGCTCGTGGCGGCCGAGCGGGGGATCGAAGCGAGCAGCCTGACCGGCACCATACAGAACGACATCTTGAAGGAGTACATCGCCAGGGGAACGTACATCTACCCACCAGGCCCGTCGCTTCGCCTCGTGGCGGACACGTTCGCCTACTGCCGTGCCCAGATCCCGCGCTGGAACACGATCTCCATATCTGGCTATCACATGGCCGAAGCCGGCGCCACGCCGGTCCAGGAAGTCGCGTTCACGCTGGCCAACGCCAAGGAATACGTGCGCGCCGCGATCGCGTCCGGCCTTGCCGTGGATGATTTCGGGCCGCGGCTTTCGTTCTTCTTCGTCGCCAGGACAACCCTGCTCGAGGAGGTCGCCAAGTTCCGGGCAGCGCGGTGGCTCTGGGCGCACATCATGGCCGATGAGTTCGGGGCCAAGAACCCGAAGTCGCAGATGCTGCGCTTCCACACCCAGACCGCCGGGGTGCAGCTCACCGCGCAGCAGCCCGAGGTCAATCTCGCGCGGGTAACCGTGCAGGCGCTCGCTGCCATCCTCGGCGGCACGCAGTCGCTGCACACCAACGCCTACGACGAGGCGATCGCCCTGCCCACGGAGAAGGCCGCGAAGCTTGCGCTGCGCACTCAGCAGGTGCTCGCTTACGAGACCGACCTGACCGCCACCGTCGATCCGCTGGCCGGCTCCTACGCGGTGGAGTCGCTGACCGCGGACATCAGGGAGCGGGCGGCCGAGCTCATCGCGCAGATCGACCACATGGGCGGCGCTGTCGCCGCGATCGAGCAAGGCTTTCAGAAGGCCGAGATCGAGCGGTCGGCGTACGATGTGACCAGGCAGATCGACGCAGGCGACAGGGTGGTCGTCGGCGTGAACAGGTTCACGGACACCGACGACGAAGCCTACGCGCCGCTCCGGGTCGACCCTGTGATCGAGCGTGAGCAAGCCGAGCGACTCGCGAGGCTGCGCAGGACAAGGGACGCCGCGACCGTGACCAGGGGTCTCGACGCCGTCAGGCGCGCGGCGGCGGGCACCGACAACGTCCTGCACCCGTTGCGCCGAGCGCTGGCGGCTAGGGCGACGGTGGGCGAGGTCTGTGACGCGCTGCGCGATGCCTGGGGAACGTATCGCCCGGCCGATGCGTACTAGTTAGCCTAACCAGCCGACTGATTCGTACTAATCAATATAAATCCTGAACTCACCGCAATCGATCTGGTTAGCGGTGCCGCTGCCACTATCGCGCAACGTCAGCATTCGGCGGTCCGTGGCGCTACCATGCATAGCTAAGTCAGATCGCATCTCGTCAGATCGGCGTGATGCGAGCGGACGCCTTCCTCAGCGCCATGTCGATGGCAGTTCAGGGCGTAAGCGGTCGCATGGATGCTGGGTACGAGCAGTGGGCCTGCTGACGACGCCGGACATTCCGGTGGGAGGACTGCGATTCGCCTCGTCAGCGTACCCGCGTGGGTTAGTCGTAGTTCCGGCCCTGAACGGACGGACAGGTGCCGGCGTATCACGGTCGCCTTGGTATAGGTCCCGATACGACAGCGTGAAGGGCGAATGAAGAGACTCTGTGCCTGGGCAGCCCCGGGCAACGGTACCCCGGTGCAGGCCGCCGCGGGCGCTCGCGTCATCCTTAGCCAATGGGCCTGGTACGCCCGCCAGCGCACCGGCATCGCTCCTGACCTGCACGTTGCCACGGGGGAGGCGGCGAATGGCTGAGCATGACCTTGTCGGCGAGCTCGACGCGTTCCTCGAGCATCATGAGCCGGATCTGATCGACTTCCGCAGGGACCTGCACGCCCATCCGGAGGTCGGCTACAGCGAGCACAGAACGACCAGGAAGATCGCGCAGCGGCTTGAGGCCGCCGGCATCCAGCCGCTTGTCCTGCCCAAGGGCACCGGGCTGATCGCCGACATCGGGGGAGGCGCCGACGATGAGGCGACCGTGGCGCTGCGGGCCGACATCGACGCGCTGCCGATCTCAGACGAGAAGAAGGTTCCCTACCGGTCGGTGAACCTTGGCGCGTGCCATGCCTGCGGGCATGACGTGCACACCTCGATCTTGCTGGGAACCGGCCTTTTCCTGGCGAGGGCGGCCGCCGCCGGTGCGTTGCCCGCCAAGGTACGGCTGATCTTCCAGCCGGCCGAGGAGATAGCAGGTGGTGCACTCGACGTGCTTGCGGCCGGCGGTCTGTCGTCGGTGGACCGGATCTTCGCGCTGCACTGCGATCCCAAGCTGGAGGTCGGCAAGGTCGGCACCAGGATCGGCCCGATCACCGCGGCGTGCGATGCGATCAAAGTGCAGCTATCCGGTCGCGGGGGCCATACCGCCCGGCCACATCTGACCGCGGACTTGGTCTATGCCCTCGGCAAGATCATTACCGAGCTTCCGGCCACCCTTGCCCGCTTGATCGATCCACGTTCCAGCCTGAGTCTTGTCTGGGGCCGCGTCAACGCAGGCGGCGTGGGCAATGCGATCCCGGATGCAGGCATGGTCGAGGGGACCGTGCGCTGCCTGGACGACGCTGCCTGGCAGGCCGCGCCCGAGATGCTCAAGAACATCATGGAGTCGGTGACCAGCGCCTACGGCGTGGCCGCGGATCTTAGCTACGTGCGAACCGTGCCGCCGGCCGTCAACGAGGCAACTAGCACCGCCATGGTGGCTGCTGCGGCCGACCGGGTGCTCGGCCCCGACGCGGTCGTTCAGGCACCGCAGAGCCTCGGCGGCGAGGACTTCGCGTGGTACCTCCAGTCCATCCCGGGCAGCTTGTTCCGGCTGGGCACCCGTCGCCCAGGGTCGGTGGACGAGATCGATATTCACCAGCCGATGTTCGATGTGGACGAGCGCTGCATCGCGATCGGCGTTCAGGTGATGGCCACGACCGCGATGACCGCGATCGGGCTGGCCGGCGGGGCGGTTCACGCGGCTGGACCCGCCGATGGCCTGATCGATGCGGGCGACGGGCCGATGGTGGCCATGGCCAGCGGGAATCCCGGCGGCGTCAGGCTGACCGGCCCGTTATTAGCCTGGGCCGGGCTGCGCCGGCCGGCCGGCGATGCGAGTAGGCGAGTGGGCATATTGTGGGCGCGGAAGGAGAACCTCGCATCGTGCCCGAACCAAGCAAGCAGCCGAGCTGGGCCAGCCACCTGTCTACCTCGACCGGCCGGCAGGCCGAGGATGGCAGGCGGATTTATCGCATGACCGGCCCGCAGGTCACCTGGTGGGCCTGGGTTGTCGTGTTCGTAGTCAGTGCTCTTGACCTGGCCATCCAGGGTCACGACCTGTCGGCGCTGCGGTTCGTGCTTGGCCTGCTGACAGTGAACGGCCTGGTGTTCGCCTGCACGATATGGCCTCGGGTGATCGCCAGCCAAGACGACATGATCGTGCACAACCCGTTCCGAACCTTTGTCATTCCGTGGCTTGCGGTCCGGCAGGTCATGGTGGCCGATTCTGTCCAGGTGCGATGCGCCCGCAGGTCGCCGCGGAAGGACAAGACCGTATATAGCTGGGCATTGTCCTCACCACGCCGGGCGAACGCCCGAACTGAGATGCGGGCGAGGCAGTGGGAGCGCACCGGACGCGGGCGCAACCGCCCACCCGGCTGGGACCGCATGCCCGAGTCGGCGAAGGAAATCGCGAAGATGGGGCCGGCGGACCTGATCGCCAGAGAGCTTGCGTCGATCGCGCGGCTGGTCAAGGCTGAGGCCGTCGGCGCCACCGTGGCGGCTCCCGGCACCGCAGCCGACAGCCAGGCTCAGATCACCGGGATGGACGGAGCAGTCGGCACCGCCGGGTCGGACGGCGCCCTGGTCCCCGTCGTTTCCGGGTACTGGGCTTGGCAGCCGATCGTGGCGATACTGGTGCCCGCTGCGGCGTTCACCCTCGCGATGCTGATCAAGTAGGGTGGCGGTCCATGATCGCGGACTCTCATTGCGGCATCTGCCGGCAGGAGTCCGTGATCATGAATCAGGGTGTCTGGCGCGGCACGAGGTTAAGCTGCCGACTGACCTGCACGGCCGGGTGCGCAGCCAGGTCACGTAGTCCTCTGGGGCGCCAGCGGCCTCGGCCGCGTCGGCCATGATGCCCAGGTACCGAGCCGACGGCAGGCCGCCCTCGTAGTCGTTGAGCACGTAGAGCCAGGCAACAAGATCGCCTTCGAGGGTCGCGACCCGCACCCTCAGTTTGCTGTAATAGCCGAGCGTCGCCCCGTCCCAGCGGTCGAGTGCTTGCTCATCGCCCGCAGAGACCTCATAGAGCACCACGAAGACCCGCGACCCCGCGTCCTCGACGACCGTGGCTAGCGCGCCTTCCCAGCCGAGATCCTCGCCGCCGAACGTGAGCCGCCAGCCCTCGAGCCAGCCGACGCCGGCCTGGGGTGAGTGCGGGCAGCGCATGCCCATCTGCGCCGGGTCCATGTTGCTGCCGTATGCCGCGTACAACGCCACGGTTGATTAGCGTACGTCGCTTCGGCGGCGCGAGCGGTCAGGTTGGCCCGGCTGGCCGCGGTGGCGGCTGATGAATGCGACGCAAGCCTGCCGGTTCATCGGGCCAGGGGCGTGCGAGAGAATGGGCGCTCGTGAGCCAGCGACATGCGCGCGTGGTCATCCTGGGCGGCGGGCCCGGCGGGTACGAAGCCGCCTTGGTTGCCGCGCAACTCGGCGCGCACGTGACCGTGATCGAGGAAAGCGGTCCGGGCGGATCGTGCGTGCTGACGGACTGCGTCCCGTCCAAGACGCTGATCGCCACGTCAAGCCTGATGGCGACGCTGCCGGGGACACAAGATCTAGGCATCCGGTTCGACGGGGCGACCGCGGCCGCGGCGCCGGTGATCCCGAGCACGCCGCTGCGGCCGGTGGCCTACGCGGACGCGAAGCGGCTCAACGCGCGGATCCGCGACCTGGCGTGGGCGCAGTCGGCCGATGTAGCCGCGCGACTCGCCGCCGAGGGAGTCGAGGTGATCCTTGGCCGGGGCCGGCTCGTCCGCCCTGGCGTCGTCGCCGTCGCGGAGCAGGAGATCGCGGCGGACACCATCTTGATCGCGACCGGCGCGCGGCCCAGGGAGCTGCCCGGTTCGACGTCGGACGGCGAGCGGTTGCTGACCTGCCGGCAGGTCTATGACCTCGAGCGGCTGCCGAGCGACTTGGTCGTCGTCGGCTCGGGGGTGACAGGTGCCGAGTTCGCCAGCGCGTATCAGGCGCTTGGTACCCAGGTCACGCTCGTCTCCTCGCGTGAACACGTGCTGCCCAACGAGGACAGGGACGCGGCCGTCGTGGTCGAGGGGGTCTTCCGCAGACGCGGCATGGAGGTGCTGAACCGGTCACGCGCGGCCTTCGCCAGCCGGACGGCAACCGGGGTCGAGGTCGGCCTGGATGACGGCCGTGTAGTGCCAGGGTCGCACTGCCTGCTGACGGTGGGCATGGTGCCAGCGACCCGGGGGATCGGCCTGGAGGAGGCCGGGGTTGAGGTTGACGACCGGGGATTCATCGGTGTGGACAAGGTCTCCAGGACATCGGCGCCCGGCGTCTACGCCGCCGGGGACTGCACCGGGGTGCAGATGCTGGCGTCAGTCGCCGCCATGCAGGGCAGGATCGCCATGTGGCACGCGCTTGGTGAGGCCGTTCTGCCGCTGCGGCTCCGCCACGTCGCGGCGACGATCTTCACTGAGCCCGAGATCGCGACCGTCGGGACCAGCCAGCAGGAAATCGACCGTGATCCGCTCAACACGCGTGTGGTGAAGTTGCCGCTCGCGACCAACCCGCGAGCGAAGATGGACGGGTTCGCCGACGGCTTCGTGAAGCTTTTCACGCGCGCTACCAGCGGCATCGTGCTCGGCGGGGTCGTCGTGGCGCCGCGTGCCAGCGAGCTGATCCTCGGGGTATCGCTGGCCGTAGAGCAGTCGCTTACCGTCGACCAGGTCGCGCACACATTCGCCGTCTATCCGTCCCTGACCGGGAGCATCACCGAGGCCGCGCGCCGACTCATGCAGCCGGCCGACTAGCGAGTCACCCAGTCCGTGCCTCCGGTTGATGCAGCCGGCCGACTGGCGAGTCACCCGAGTCCGTGCCTCCGGTTGATGCAGCCGGCCGACTGGCGAGTGACCCGAGTCCGCGCCTCCGGTTGATGCAGCCGGCCGGCTGGCGAGTCACCCGAGTCCGCGCCTCCGGACCTCGCAGGTTCCGCTTTGCAATGTTCACCCCTTTTGCCGTATTGCTTCTCGTTGCGGCACCGCGATGAATGTGCCATTGACCCGGACCGATCGGACCGATCCGCCATTCACTCGGGTGAAACGATCAAGAATTGTGACGCAAGGTAGCTGAGGTGGCCGTGTGACCAAAGTTTCGAGCACTACTTGGCTCACGCCCGGCGGACCGCGCATTGCGGCGCCCGGAGGTGAGCGGGAAGGCCTGCGCGAGCGAGCCGGAGGCGGAGCCGGAGGCGAGCGCGCGCGAGCGAGCCGTAGGGTGCCGGCGCTGCCTGGACTGAGGAGCGTGGTTGTCGCGACGAGGGAAGGCGGCGCCTTAAGAGGCGCCCGTAGGTGAGCGGGAAGGCCTGCGCGAGCGAGCCGAAGGCGGAGCCGGAGGCGAGCGCGCGCGAGCGAGCCGTAGGGTGCCGGCGCTGCCTGGACTGAGGAGCGTGGTTGTCGCG
>JASIBM010000455.1 GCA_030045175.1 Streptosporangiaceae bacterium
GGCGCGCCAGGGACCGCGGTGCGTGGTCGGCCACGGCCGCGTTGCGACGGCGCGCGGTGGCGCTGACGCCTGACGATGGCGTCCGCGCGCGGCGAGAGGTCGCCCTGGCCAAGGCCGAGCTTGTGATCGGCCGCCCAGGCACCGCCAGGCAGGTAGCCAGCGCTGCCATGCCCCGGCTGACCGACAGCGGCACGCGCGGCAAGGCGACGGTGGTCATCGGCGAGGCACTGTTCGCCCAGGGCCGCGACGCCGAGGCCGCCGATGCCCTGGCCGACGCCGCTACGGCACTGGCAGACGACCCGTCCGCCGCGGCGGAGGCGCTGCTTGACGCGCTCAGCGCGGCCCTGTGGGCCGGGCCAGCCGAGGCCTGCAAGATCGCGAGGATTCCGCCCCCCGCGCTGCGGGGAGCCGTGCCTACGGTCAGCGAACTGCTGCTGGCTGGCTACCAGGCGAGGTTCACCGAGGGCTACGCCGCGGGGGTAGCTCCGCTGCACGCCGCGCTTGATGCGCTGTGCGCCGACGACCTCGATCCGATTGACGGACTGAGGTGGTTCCTGCGGGGCGCGGTCGCCGCCGGGGACCTGTGGGACGACGAGGCCCTGCTCGACATCACCGACCGGTGGGTACGGCTGACTCGCAGGCTGGGCGCCCTGCCGCAGCTCACGATCGCCCTCGTCCTGCGGGCCACCGCGGAGTGCGCGGCCGGCCGTCTCGATCAGGCCGCCGACCGCTGGGCCGAGATGGGCGAGCTCATCGCCGCCAGCCAGAGCCCCACGATGATCGGCGTCGAGAGCGGCAACGAGGGCCTGCTGCTGGCCTATCGCGGTGAGATCGCGAAGGCACGTGCCGCCGGGCTGGCTCAGGTCCGCGAGTCGACCGCGCGAGGACAAGGTGGCGCCCTGGCCTTCATGGGCAGGAGCATCGTCGCGCTCGCCGAGCTGTGCGCCGGGCGGTTCGAGGCCGCGGTCGACGCTGCCCTGCCGGTGATCAGGCACGATTCGCCGTTCACGACCGAGTGGACACTGCCCGAGCTGGTTGAGGCCGCCGTCCGCAGCGGCAACCAGGACGTGGCACGCAGCACGTTCGCCACCCTGGCAGACCGCACCACGGCCGCCGCGACACCGTGGGCGCTGGGCCTGCGCGCCCGCTGTCAGGCCCTGCTCGCCGACGGCGACGACGCCGAGGCGGCCTACCTCGAGGCAATCAGCCAGCTCGGGCGCAGCCACGCGAAGGTCGACCTGGCCCGCGCGCACCTGCTGTACGGCCAGTGGCTACGCCGCGCCAAGCGACGCCGCGACGCCCGCCAGCAGCTCCGCACCGCCGAGTACATGTTCCACTCCATCGGCGCCGCGGGCTTCGCCCGCCAGGCCAGCGGCGAGCTGCGTGCCACCGGCGAGCGAGCCAGGGCCAGGACCCCGGCAACCGAGTTCGACCTCACCCCGCAGGAAGCCCGCGTCGCGCACCTGGCCGCCGGTGGCTCGACCAACACCGAGATCGCCGAGCAGCTGTTCATCAGCCCGAGCACCGTCGAGTACCACCTGGCCAAGGTGTTCAGGAAGCTCGGCATCACCTCCCGGACCCAGCTCGCGCACGGGCTGTCAGGTAACTGACCGACGCCCAGCCTCGCCTCGCCGCGACGGGCCGAGGTCGCCCGGCGGCTTGCGTTGGCGATATTTCATCCTTTGGGTTTCGAACGCGAGCTAACCTGGTTGGTCGGGCGCGGCACCTAGCGGGCGGTGATTGGCCGGATGAGAACGGCGCTGACAGGCGAGATCCCCCTCCTGTCGCGCGAGGCCGAGCTTGAGCGGATCGTCGCGAGCCTGATGGGCCCGGCGGCGGCGTCGTTCGTGCTGGCCGGGGCGCCTGGCGTCGGCAAGACCCGCCTCGCGGATGAGGTGGCCAGGAAGATGGCGACGCGGGGGTTCGCAACGGCCCAGGTGGCGGGCTTGCGCTCGGCGGCCGCCATCCCGTTCGGCCCGTTCGCGCCGTTCCTTGACGATGCCGGGACGCCGTCGAGCCTGGTCGGGTTGCTGCGGCAGGCGAGCGACGCCATCCTCGAGCGGGCCGGCCAGGAGCGCAGGCTGCTCCTGGTCGTCGACGACGCACAGCTGCTCGACGACGGGTCGGCTACCCTCGTCCACCAGCTAGTGCGCGGTCGCAGGTGCAGCGTGGTGGCCAGCGTTCGGACGCCGGGCGCGGCTCCCGATCCGGTGACCGCGCTGTGGAAGGACGGGCTGGCGGAGCGGATCGAGCTGCGGCCGTGGACAGAAGCCGAGACCGGGGCGGTGCTCGCGGCGGTCCTCGGCGGGCCGGTCGCGAGCGGCAGCATCCGGCGCATGTGGGAGCTCAGCCAGGGCAACGCGCTGTACGTGCGCGAGCTGATCATCGGCGCGGTTGACTCGGGAGCGCTGGCGAGGACCGGCGGGATCTGGTCGCTGCGCACGCCACTGACCGCGCCCGGCCGCCTGGTGGAGCTGGTCGCCGCCAGGCTGGCCGGCCTCGCGCCAGGTACGGTCGCCGTCATCGAGTTGCTCGCGGCGGGAGAGCCGCTTGGCCTCGCCGTGCTCGAGAAGCTGACCGATCCGGCCAGCCTGGACGAGGCGGAGTCGCAGGGACTCGTGCAGGTGCGCCAGGACGGGCGGCGCTCGGAGGCGCGCCTGGCCCATCCGGTGTACGGCGAGGCGCTACGGCAGAGCCTGCCCCGCTCTCGCTTGCGCCGGATCTCCGCGCTGCTGGCCGACGCCATCGAGGCGACCGGCGCCCGCCGCAGGGAGGACCTGCTGCGCCTGGGGCGCTGGCGCCTGGATTCCGGCCTGTCCGGAGAGCCTGGCCTGCTCAGCCGGGCGGCTCGGCGCGCGAGTGAGATGTACGACCTCGAGCTCTCCGCCAGGCTCGCCAGGGCGGCCCTGGACCTGGGCGGCGGCGTCGAGGCGGGCTTGCTGCTCGGCGAGGCCATGTTCAGGACCGGCGAGCACGCGAAGGCCGAGGCCGTGCTGGCCGGCCTCGTCCCGATGTGCACGACCGACGCGGAGCTGGCCAGGGTGGCCAACGCCCGCGTGCACACGCTGCACAACCTGCTAGGCGATGCGAGTGCTGCCTACGCGGTCCTGGATGAGGCGCTGGCGGTGATCACCGACGAGGCTCCCCGGCTGCGGCTGCTCGGCCGGATGGCGACGATGAAGGTCTACGAGTCCGACCCGGAGGGCGCCCTGGCCGCGGCGAAGCCGCTGCTCGCCAGCGACGACGACGCGACGATCAGCCGGGGCACCTACGTCGCATCCATCGCCCTGGCCCTGCTCGGCCGCAGCGCGGAATCGGTGTCGGTCGCCGAGGCCGGGCTCGCGAGTCACCGCCGGGCCAGCGGGCTCTTCCAGCTGCCGTCGGCCCAGCTGATCGGCGCCGTACTCGGTCATTGCGCGGCGGGCAGCCTCGCCCAGGCGGAGGCCGACGCCGAGGCCGCCTACCAGAGTTGCCTCGCCGCCGGCGACAAGGAGGGGCAGGCAACGCACCGCCTGCTGGCCGGCCGCGTGCTGATCGAGCAGGGTCAGCTCGCGCGGGCGTCGAGCGCGTTCCTTGACGGCGCGTCGGTCAACCGCGAGCTTAATGATCATTCGGGCTTGCGCTGGTGCCTGGGTGGGCTCGCGCTGGCCGAGGCGATGAGCGGGCACGCGGACCGGGCGGCGGCTGCCGTCGCCGAGTGGGACGGGCTGCCGGCGGGCTCGATGACGATCTTCGAGACCGACCTCATGGAGCGGGGCCTGGCGTGGGTGAGCGTCGCCAGGGGTGAGACATCGGCCGCGAGGCAGACGCTGGCGAGCGCCGCGGAGCGAGCGGCGGCCACCGGCTTGCGCGTGGCCGAGGCGCACCTGCTGCACGACATCGCCCGGCTCGGGTGGGCGGCCACGGTGGCCCAGCGGCTCGCCGCACTCGCGGAACTGGTCGACGGCGAGCTCGTCGCCGCGTTCGCCTGCCACGCTGGCGCGCTGGCGCGCAAGCGGCCAGCGGAGCTCGAAGCCGCCGCGCTCGCCTTCGAGGCGCTCGGCGCGCTCCTGCTGGCGGCCGAGGCGTACCACGCCGCGGCGCAGATTGGTGAGTCACTGGGGACTGACCGGGCAGCGCGAGCGGCGGCAAGGCGGGCCGGCGAGCTCGTCGCGAGCTGCGGGGGCGTGCGGACGCCGCCGATAGCGCTCGGCGCGCAGGCCGAGCGGCTCACCCGGCGCGAACGAGAGGTGGCGGGCATGGCGGCGGCGGGCGCGTCGAGCCGTGAGATCGCCGCCAAGCTCGTCCTGTCCGTGCGGACCGTCGACAATCACTTGCAGAACGTGTACGGCAAGCTGGGCGTGACCGGTCGCGACGAGCTCGCCCGCGTCCTGCGCCCCTGACCCTGACCCTGACCCTGGCGTGCGATCGCCTTGCTGGTCGAGCGGGACCGCCTAGTCGAGCGGGACCGCGTTCAGCGCCTTGACGGGGGCGGTCAGCGTGCCGGGGACGCAGCCGAGCAGCCCCGCTGCCATGCCGGCCGCCGCGGCGACCAGCGGCGCGTACCAGACAGTCGTGGGGTCGATGACTGGTACCCAGTGCCGCGCCCGCGCCGCGATGACCACCAGGGCCACGCCGAGGCTGGCCCCGGCGAGGCCGCCGGTCAGGCCGAGGATCGCGGACTCGGCAAGCACCTGCGCGGCGATGTGCCGCCGCCTCGCGCCGACCGATCGCCGCAGCCCGAACTCTGCCGAGCGAGTCAGCACCCCGATCATCGTCGTGGTCGCGATCACGAGGCCGCCAAGCACCAGGCCCACCCAGCCGGCCACGGCGAACGCCCCGCCGAGCGCCCGATCGACCCGGCCGGCGAGATCCCGCGGGGCCGGCCGGACAGCCGCGGCGAACTGGTGCGGCCGGGTCGCGCTTATCGCGAACGGAGCCTCTCGCGCCACGACCCCGGCTGCCCCCGGCCGGACCCTGATCAGCACGGCCGGCCGCGCGCCCGCCCCCTGGCCCGGTGGTCCCCAGTACGCGAGCGCGGTGGCCGACGGCATCAGCACGGACCGCAGGATCGACTGGCGCCACCCGACATGACTCACAATTCCGATCGCAACGCAAGCCACCCCGTCGATGTCGATCTCCGGCCGGCGTCTCGGCCCTGCGATGCCAAGCGCCTTCGCAGCTATCGCGCCGAGCAGGCAGGCCGGCGCGGCGCGGGACTGAGCCCAGGGGCCGAACGGCCTGCCCACGCTGATCGTGGCCCCGGCGGCGGACAGGAAGCCGGGCGAGACGGCGAGGACGGCCAGGTCGCCGCCGCCGCGGATCGCGGTCGGCCCCGTCGGCGACGGGGCCGATGTGACCACCGGCCCGGTGAGCCGAAGCTGCCAGAACACCCCGGCCGCCCGCACGCCAGGCAGCGCGTCCAGCCGCCTTTCCACGTCGCGCGGGTAAGGGTAGCCGGGGACCGGCAGGCCGCCACGGGGACTTGTCACGATCACCACGGTCGCGAGCCGGCTGGCGAAGTCGGTCACCACCTGGCCGGTTGCGGTGCTCACCAGGCCGAGCACCGCGACGAACCAGGTCGCGCCGAGCAGCGTGCCGACGCTGGTGAGAACCGTCCGCCCCGGCCTGCCGAGGATCGAGGCGACCGCCTCACCGAGCGCGTCAGGCAGCCGCAGCGTGGTTGGCCTGGCTCGCGGCGGATGCATCATTGGCGGCCGGCCAGCGCGATTCGCTGCGAGCTGTAGGCGGCGGCGAACTGATCGTCGGTGGCGATGAGCACGGTGCGGCCGTCTCGGTGCATGCCGATCAGCAAGCTGATGACCCGCGCCGCCGTCGCCCCGTCCAGGCCCGCGGTGGGATCGTCGAACAGCACCAGGCTCGGGCCGGTGGCCAGCGCCCTGGCGATCGCTACCAGCTTCCGCTCGGCGACGGACAGCTCGGCGGCGATGACCTGGGCGCGGTCCGCCAGGCCGACGCGGTCAAGCGCGGCGAGCGCCGTGTGGCTGCGCTGCGGGCTGCGCAAGCCGGAGTAGCGCAGCGGCAACGCCACGTTATCCAGCGCGCTGCGGGCAGGCAGCAGGTGCGGCCGCTGAAACTGCATGCCGATCTGACGGCCGCGCAACGCGGCGCGATCTCGCTCGCCCAGCCTGGCGGTGTCGCGGCCGTTCAGCAGGTAGCTGCCCGCGGCCGGCCGGTCGACCAGCCCGATCACGTGCAGCAGCGCCGACTTGCCCGATCCGGCCGGCCCGGTGAGGGTGATCAGCTCACCGTGCCGGACCGACAGGTTCACCAGGCCGGGTCCTGGTGCCTGCGCCTGGGCGGTCGGCCCGCGGCCAGGGGCCGGCTGGCGCTCGTGCCTGCCGCGCCCGCCCCGGCGGGGCGAGCCTGGCTGCGGC
>JASIBM010000456.1 GCA_030045175.1 Streptosporangiaceae bacterium
GGGGGGTGGGTGGCCGGGGCTGCTTTGGGAGGCAACAATAAACAGCATGGATTCCGCGTCGCTTGGCCGTCATCGTCGGGTCGTGCTGCTTGGCTCGACCGGGTCGATCGGCACCCAAGCCGCCGACATCGTGCGGCGCAATCCGGACAGGTTCTCGCTGGTCGCGCTCGCGGCTGGCGGCGCAAGCGCGGAGCTGCTCGCCCGGCAGGCGCTTGAGTTCGGCGTCGAGGTGGTCGCTGTCGCCAGCGAGGCGGCCGCGCCCGACGTCCGCGACGCCCTCGCCGCACTGGCCAGCGACGGCGCCGCTGGGGGGTCGTCCCCCCGGGTCAGCTCTGCGGGGGGTTCTGGGGGGTCGTCCCCCCGGGTCAGCTCTGCGGGGGGTTCTGGGCCATCGGGGTCCGGGGTGTCCCCGGGGGGCACCGTGTCCCCCCTGGTTAGCACCGTGCGTCCCGTGCCGAAGGTGATCGCGGGGGCGGAGGCGGTGGCCGAGGTCGCGGCGTGGCCAGCCGACGTCGTGCTGAACGCGGTCACCGGCGCGGTGGGCCTGGGCGCCACGCTCGCGGCGCTCGACGCGGGCCGGGTACTGGCGCTGGCCAACAAGGAATCGCTGATCATGGGCGGTGAGCTGGTCACCAGCCGGGCCGCGCCCGGCCAGATCGTCCCGGTGGACTCCGAGCACTCGGCGATCGCGCAGTGCCTGCGCGGCGGGCGGGCGGACGAGGTGCGAAGGCTGGTCATCACCGCGAGCGGGGGTCCGTTCCTTCGCTCAGACGCCGCGGCACTGGCCACGGTGACGCCGGCGCAGGCGCTTGCTCATCCCACCTGGAACATGGGTCCTGTTATCACCATTAATTCCGCGACATTGGTGAATAAAGGACTAGAGGTGATCGAGGCGCACCTGTTGTTCAATATAAATCTTGATGACATAACGGTAGTCGTGCACCGTCAGTCGGTCATTCACTCCATGGTGGAGTTCACCGACGGATCGACGATCGCCCAGGCCAGCCCGCCCGACATGCGAATCCCGATAGCACTGGCGCTTGGCTGGCCAGACCGGGTGCCAGACGCGGCCAGCCCGGTGGACTGGTCTCTGTCGCACTCGTGGACATTTGAGCCGCTTAATGATGACCAATTCCCGGCGGTAGCGCTGGCGAGAGCCGCCGCCAAGGCGGCAGGGACGGTCCCGGCCGTCTACAACGCGGCCAACGAGGTGTGCGTGGCCGCCTTCGCCGCCGGGCGCATCCCGTTCACCGGGATCGTAGGCACCATCGCCCAGGTAGTCTCGGAGCATGGCGGTGGCGGTTCCCGGATCGCCAGCCTGGACGAGATCCTCGCTGCCGATGACTGGGCGCGAGTCCGGGCTGGCGAGCTGACGAGCGGGAAGATAAGCACCGCGAGCCAACGGGTGCCGTGCAGGCGCCCGGCGGCGAGCGGACCGGTACAGACGGGCTGAGCAGGGCCTGCGAGAGAGCCGGCCCGGCGGGCCGGCGTGGCGCGACGACTCGGCGCGGATAACCGCGCGGGAAGGGAGCTTGCGCAGATGACCGATCTGCTCGGTCTGCTCGGCGTGGCGATCTTCGTTGTCGCGATCCTTGTCTCGATCATGTTGCACGAGGCCGGTCACCTGGCGACAGCCAAGGCGTTCGGCATGAAGGTCACCAAGTACTTCGTGGGCTTCGGCAACACCGTATGGTCCACGCGGCGCGGCGAGACCGAGTACGGGATCAAGTCGATCCCGCTCGGCGGGTTCGTCGAGATCATCGGGATGAGCAGCATCGACGACGTGGACCCGGCGGACGAGCCGCGCTCGTTCCGCGCCAAGCCCGGCTGGCAGCGGTCGATCGTGCTGCTCGCTGGCTCGTTCATGCACTTCGTGATCGCGTTCGTGCTGCTGATGGGCCTGGCGCTAGGCATCGGGCTGGCTAGCTCGAACAGCACGACGATCTCGGTCCTGCCCTGCCTCCCGGCCAAGGCGCTTGCCGCGTGCACGGCGAGCGATCCTAAGTCGCCTGCCGACCTCGCCAGGCTGCGGCAAGGCGACCAGATCGTGGCGGTCGCCGGACGAGCCGTCCATGACTGGACGCAGCTTGGCAAGGCGATCAGCTCGCAGCGGCCGGGCACGCCAGTTCCGTTCACGATCCTGCGCGACAACCGCCGCTTCACCACGCGCATCTCGCTGACGCACGTGCGCTGGCACAAGGGTGCCTATCTCGGCGTCGAGGAAGTGCAGCCGTACGTGCGCAGCGGGCCGCTCGGGGCGATCTCGTACGCCGGCACGCAGTTCGGCAGCATCGTGACCGGCACGGTGCAGAGCATCGTGCACCGGCCCGCCGAGCTGATGGACGTGTTCTCCAAGAACCGGTCGGCCAACGGCGGGGGGCTGACCAGCGTCGTCGGGGTCGGCGAGGTGACCGACCAGGTGGTCAGCGCCAGCGGCGTACCCTGGCAGAGCAAGGCGTCCGTGGTCATCTTGATCATCGTGTCCGTGAACATCTTCGTCGGCATATTCAACCTGCTGCCGCTGCTGCCGCTCGACGGCGGCAAGCTGGCCGTGGTGATCTTCGAGTCGATCAGGTCGTGGCTGGCAAGGCTGCGCCGCAAGCCCGATCCTGGCATGGTCGACATGCGCAAGCTCATGCCGGTCACGGTCGCGTTCCTGGTTCTGGTGATCGGCTATGGCGTCCTGCTGATCGCCGCGGACATCATCAATCCGATCCACCTACAGTGACCCACACAGTGAGGCGAGAGGTTCGATGACCGTAAATCTTGGCTTGCCCGAGGTTCCTGCCCCTCAGCTCGCGCCTCGCCGCAAGTCGAGGCAGATCATGGTCGGCAAGGGCGCCCACGCGGTGCCCGTGGGCGGCGGCGCCCCGGTCTCCGTGCAGTCGATGACGACGACGCTGACCGCCGACGTCAACGCCACGCTCCAGCAGATCGCCGAGCTCACCGCGGCGGGCTGCCAGATCGTCCGGGTGGCCGTCCCATCCCAGGACGACGCCGACGCGCTGCCCCAGATCGCCCGCAAGTCGCAGATCCCTGTCATCGCCGACATCCACTTCCAGCCCAAGTACGTGTTCGCCGCCATCGACGCAGGCTGTGCCGCCGTGCGGGTCAATCCAGGGAACATCAAGGCGTTCGACGACAAGATCGCCCAGATCGCCCGGGCGGCTGCCGACGCGCAGGTGCCGATCAGGATCGGCGTGAACGCGGGCTCGCTGGACAAGCGGCTGCTCGCCAAGTACGGCAAGGCGACGCCCGAGGCGCTGACCGAGTCCGCGCTCTGGGAGTGCTCGCTGTTCGAGGAGCACGGCTTTCGCGACATCAAGATCTCGGTGAAACATCACGACCCAGTCGTGATGATCCAGGCGTACCGGATGCTCGCCGATCGGTGTGACTACCCGCTGCACCTCGGCGTCACCGAGGCAGGGCCGGCCTTCCAGGGGACGATCAAGTCGGCGGTGGCGTTCGGCGCGCTGCTCGCGGAGGGGATAGGCGACACCATCCGCGTGTCCTTGTCCGCACCGCCGGTCGAGGAGGTCAAGGTCGGGAACGCGATCTTGGAGTCGCTGGGGTTGCGCAAGCGCGGCCTGGAGATCGTGTCCTGCCCGTCCTGCGGCCGGGCGCAGGTCGACGTTTACACGCTCGCCGATCAGGTAACTGCCGCACTCGAGGGGATGGACGTGCCGCTGCGGGTGGCGGTGATGGGCTGCGTCGTCAACGGCCCCGGCGAGGCCAGGGAGGCTGACCTGGGCGTGGCGTCGGGAAACGGGAAGGGCCAGATCTTCGTCCGCGGCGAGGTGATCGCGACTGTTCCCGAGTCGCAGATCGTCGAGACGCTGATCGAGGAGGCATTGAAGCTGGCGGAACAGATGCCGCCGGCCGAGCCGGAGCCGGCCGCTGAACCGCCGGCGGAAGCCGGCGAGAGGGTGTCGCGATGAGGCGCGTCCTGGCCGCTGGCGCGGCCGGCGTGGCTGCCGTCGCGATCGCGGTCGCTGGCTGCACGCATGGATCGCAGTCGAGCCCCAAGGCAGGCAAGTCAGCCGCTGCGACGGGCGGCACCGGGCTGGGAGTGGCCGAGGCTGGCCAGGGGGGCGTGCGCTGGCATGACTGCACCCCCGGCAACGCGAGGTTGCTGTGCGGGAGCCTGCAGGTGCCGCTCGACTACGCGCGCCCGGCAGGCCGGAAGATCACGCTAGCGCTCCAGGAAGTCCCAGCCACCGCCCCGGCGAGCAAGCGACTAGGCGTCTTGCTGTTCAACCCCGGCGGGCCTGGCGCCCCTGGGACGGGCTGGCCGAGCTACATCGCGCACTACCCCGGCCTTGGCGCTGTCGCCGCGCGGTACGACATCGTGGGGTTCGACACCAGGGGAGTGGGTGCGTCCAGGCCGGAGCTGACCTGTGATCCCTCCTTCTTCGCCCGTGAGCGCCCCAATTACATCCCGGCGAACGCGGCCGCGGAGCAGGTGCTCATCGACCGGGCCAAGATGTACGCGGCTGACTGCGAGAAGCGGTTCGGCTGGCTGCTGCCGTACATGACGACGGTGAACATCGCCAGGGACATGGATCGGATCAGGGCAGCGCTTGGCCAGCGGCAAGTGAACTACTTTGGCATCTCATACGGCACCTATATCGGCCAGGTCTACGCAACGCTGTTCCCGCACCGGGTGCACCGCATGGTGCTGGACAGCACGGTGGACCCGGCCGGTGCCTGGTACGCGGACAATATCGCGCAGGACTATGCGTTCCAAGGAAGGCTTGATGCGTTTTTCGCTTGGGTCGCGAAGTATAACAGCTTGTATCACATGGGCACCACCGCCGCGCAGGTGAAGAAGTCCTGGTACGAGGTCAGGAACCGGTTGATCACCCATCCGATCCTTGATCCGGGCGGTCCGAATATCGGTCCGTCCGAGTACGACGACACCTTCCTGCAGGGTGGCTACCTCAATAGCTTGTGGCCCGCTCTCGCCGCCGCCGACGCTACCTACCTGCGCAGCGGCTCAACCGGGGACATGCTTTCTGACTACCGGTATTTCGGCGTGCAGAACGAGAACGAGTTCGCTGTGTATAACGCCGTGGAATGTGCCGATGTCGCCTGGCCGCGAAGCTGGGCCTACTGGAACTCCGACACTAGGAAGGTTTACGCCAAGGCGCCCTATCTCGCCTGGGACAATGCGTGGTTCAACGCGGCGTGCGCGTTCTGGCCGGTGCACGGCCCGGCCCGCCCGATGCGGATCGGCGCGCCAGGGCTTCCTGGGATCTTGATGCTGCAGGGCACGCTCGACGCGGCGACGCCCTACGCGGGAGCGCAAGTCGCGCACAGGATGCTGCCGACCGCCCGGATGGTCGTCGTGGTCGGCGGCGGGAATCACGGCCAGTCCCTGGAAGATCCGCCCAACACATGCGTAAACGGATACCTTGTCCGTTATCTGCTGACCGGCGCGCTCCCGACCAGGCCAGGCCTGGTCAACGCGACGTGCCCGGCCTTGCCAGACCCCGTTCCCAGTGGCTGAGGCGAGAGCGGAACCAAGTGGCGTGCCGTTACCCTTAAGGTGTGCTGCGCACTAGGACGGGGCGGTCCCTGGCCCTGCGTGTCCTCACGGACAAGGACCGCGACGACGCGCTGGCCCTGTGCGATCGTGATCCGATCGCGAACGTGTTCGTTGGCGCGCGCATCAGGTCAAGCGGGCTCGACCCGATGCGGCTCGGCGCCCAGATCTGGGGCTACCACGAGTCCGGCAGCTTGACCTCGATGTTCTATGTGGGCGCCAACATGGTCCCCGTCGAGGCGGTGCCCGCAGCGATCGACGCGTTCGCCGAGCAGGCCAGGTCGCAGGGTCGTCGCTGCTCGTCGATCGCCGGCCCGGCCGGGGCCGTCGGCGCCCTCTGGGCCCGCCTCGCCCCTTACTGGGACCGGCCGCGTGAGGTCAGGAGCCGCCAGCCGCTGCTGGCCATCGCGGGCGACCCGCTCGTCGCCCCCGACCAGGCGGTGCGCCGGGTACGCAAGGACGAGGTCGGGATACTGCTGCCGGCCAGCATCGCCATGTTCACCGAGGAGGTCGGGATCTCGCCGATCGGCATTGACGGGGGCGCGGCGTACCGGGCGAGGGTTAGCGAGCTCGTGGCCGCCGGGCGCTCGTTCGCCAGGATCGATGCGGGCAAGGTTGTCTTCAAGGCGGAAGTCGGCGCGGTGACGCCGCAGGCCTGCCAGGTCCAGGGCGTGTGGGTGCCGCCGGAATTGCGGGGCTGCGGGCACGCGACGCGCGGGATGGCGGCCGTCGTCGCGCTCGCCAGGCGCACCCTGGCTCCTGTCGTGAGCTTGTACGTGAACGATTTCAACGCGCCCGCCAGGGCGTCCTACCGGCGGGTCGGCTTCACCGAGGTCGGCATGTTCATGTCCGTACTGTTCTGACCAGGCCTGCGGCCGCCACTGCCCTGACGCTGGTCCAGCGATAATCAGGTGACGCGGCGGGGCGACGTTGTTAAGCTCTTCTGCCTTCACGTCAACCCCCGACCTCATCGAGGAGTAGCACCATGCCTGCGGTCAGAGCCGAGGATGCCGCGGCGGACAGGACACCCGGAGCGGACAGGACACCAGGGGCGGACAGCGCGCCGGCCACTGACCTGGTCCTGGCGGCGGAGCGAGAGCACCTGGTGAGATCGCGGGAGTTCCTGCGGCTGATGCGCGAGGACGTGCTGTCGCTGCCTGCGCTGGCGGGCGACCGAGTATCTCAGCAGTACCTCAAGGCGGACCTGTACCGGCGTGCCGAAGCGCTGCGCGACCTGCCGGATACGCCGCTGTTCTTCGGCAGGCTCGACTATGCCCGCTCGCCATCTGGCGCCGAGTTGTTCCACATCGGCCGGCGCCACGTGCACGACCAGGACGGCCACCCGGTGGTGATCGACTGGCGGGCCCCGGTTTCCAGGCCGTTCTACCGGGCGAGCCAGGCCCAGCCGATGGGCCTGGGCAGGCGGCGCAGGTTCGGATTCGACGGCGGCGAGCTGACCGCGTACGAGGACGAGCTGTTCAGGGCGGCCGTGGCGGGCGACGGGGCAGCCGAGCCAGCGCTGAGCCGGATCATGCTGGCCGAGATCGAGCGGCCCAGGTCCGGGTCGATGCGCGACATCGTCGCGACGATCATGCCCGAGCAAGATGACATCGTGCGGGCCGAGGCGACCCAGTCGATCTGCGTTCAGGGTGCCCCCGGCACCGGCAAGACGGCGGTCGGCCTGCATCGCGTCGCCTACTTGCTGTACGCGCACAGGGAACGAATGAGCCGGGGCGGGGTCCTGGTCGTCGGGCCCAATCACGCGTTCTTGACCTACATACGCAACGTCCTGCCCGCGCTCGGTGAGCTCGACGCCACCCAGACGTCGGTGACCGACCTGCTGGCGGCGGTTCCTATCGCAGGCGTGGACAGCGAGCGCGCGGCCCTGCTGAAGGGCGACGCCAAGATGGCCGAGGTGCTGCGCCGCGCGCTGTGGGCGCGGGTCAGCGAGCCGACCGAGGCGATCTTGCTAGCCCGCGGCTCGCGGCGGTGGCGAGTCCCGGCCGAGCGCCTGGCCGGGCTCGTCGGCGAGCTGAGGCAGCGTGGCGTGCGGTACGGGACCGGCAGGGACATGCTCTCGCACCGCATCGCTCATGTGATCTTGAGCCAGATGGAGGCGGCTGGCGAGACCTGCGACGACCGGACGCATGCGGCGGTGCGCAGGACCAGCCAGGTCAAGTCGGCGGTCGAGGCGGTCTGGCCCAAGGCCGACCCGGTGCGCGTGGTCTTCCAGCTGCTATCCGATCCTGACGTGCTCGCTCGCGCCGCGGACGGCCTGCTCAGCCCGGCCGATCAGGCGGCGCTGCGCTGGCCGAGCCCGCCACGTGGTCCGGGCTCCGCCCGTTGGTCCGTGGCCGACGCGGTGCTTGTCGACGAGGTGCGTGACCTGGTCGAGCGAACTCCGAGCCTGGCGCACGTGGTGCTGGACGAAGCCCAGGACCTGTCGCCGATGGCCTGCCGGGCCATCGGGCGCCGGTGCACGACGGGCTCGGTCACGGTGCTCGGCGACATCGCCCAGGGGACCACGCCGTGGGCGGCATCGAGCTGGGAGCAGCTGCTCGGCCACCTGGGCAAGCAAGATGCGGCGCTTGAGGTGCTCACCACCGGTTACCGCGTCCCGCGCCAGATACTGGACTTCGCGAGCAGGCTGCTCAGCGAGATCGCGCCTGAGCTGGAGCCGGCCAGCTCGGTGCGCCAGGATCAGGGTTCACTCACGGTCACCAGCGTGCCGTCGGGATCGTTCGCGGGACCGCTGTCGGCCGCGTGCGCCGACGCGCTTGCCCGGCCCGGCTCCGCGGCGGTGATCGTCGCCGACGCCGACGCCGCCGAGATCGCGGCCACGTTGCGCGGCGAGGCGGTGCCGCATGGCGTACTCGATGCCGACACGGGCGGCAGCCGGTTGCTCGTGGTGCCCGTCGGCCTCGCCAAGGGCCTGGAGTTCGACCACGTCATCGTCGTCGAGCCGGCCAGGATCGTGGCGGCGGAGGCGCGCGGCCTGCACCGGCTGTACGTGGCGCTGACCCGCGCAGTCTCGACGCTGACCGTCCTGCACGCCCAGCCGCTGCCCGCCGCGCTACGCTGACCGGCCCCGCTGGACCGTTCCTAAAATCGCTACATCGGCCGCCTGAACGCTGGGTCTCGTCGTTTCGATGCGATATACACAGGACCAGCGGGACGATGTCGCGTCAACCGGAGCAGAGCATGACGGTCGCAAGCAAGTTCGCCGGCAAGGTGCTCGGGCTCCCGCCCGCGCGAACCCGTGGCGTCACGGTGGTCAGGGACCTGCGGGTGCCCATGGCGGACGGCGTCGTGCTGCTCGCCGACCGCTACGTGCCGCCCGGCGGTACCAGCCCGGGGGACGACCCCCAGAACCCCCGCGGTGCCAGCCCGGGGGACGACCGCCAGAACCCCCGCGGTGCCGGCCAGGGAGACGACGCCCCGCTGGTCCTGATCAGGTGCCCGTACGGGCGGCGGGGCGCGTTCGGGATGCTGTTCGGCAGGCTGCTCGCCGAACGCGGGTTCCAGGTGCTCATGCAAAGCTGCCGCGGCACGTTCGGCTCGGGCGGCTCTTTCGACCCGTTCGCTGAGCGAGACGACGGGCTCGCGACCGTCGCCTGGATGCGCGACCAGCCTTGGTACCCAGGATCGTTCGGCACGGCAGGGCCGAGCTACCTGGGAATCGTGCAGTGGGCCATCGCCGGCCAGGTCGGCGACGAGCACAAGGCCATGGCCGCCCAGGTCACATGCTCGGATGTGCATCCGTTCGTCTACCAGGGCGGCTCGTTCTCGCTCGCGAACATGCTGGGCTGGGCCGACTTGATCGCCCGCCAGGAACGCCCGCTCGCCGCGCTGAAGCAGTTCACCGCGCCGCACAAGCTCGCGCGGTTCTTCGGCCGCCTGCCACTGCGCGAGCTTGACCAGCAGGCCGTTGGCCACCGGGTCGGGTACTGGCAAGAATGGCTCGCCCACAGCGACCCTGGTGACCCGTACTGGGCGCCGCGCAGGTACGCGCAGCACGTGGCCGCCGTCGAGGCGCCGGTCAGCTTCGTCGCGGGCTGGGACGACATCTTCCTGCCCGCCCAGCTACGCGACTACGCCGTTTTGCTGGCGGCCGGCCAGGAGCCGTACCTGCTGATCGGCCCGTGGCAGCACGCCGAACCTGGGAACATCGCGGCTACCGTCAAGGAGTCGGTGGCCTGGCTTCGGGCGCAGCTACTCGATGACCGCAGCCAGCTCAGGCCGACCGCGGTGCGGATCTACGTCGGCGGTGCCGGCGAGTGGCGCGACCTGCCGTGCTGGCCGCCCGCCGCGACCGACCAGCGATGGCACCTGCAGGCCGATGGGGGCCTGCACCAGCGGGCGCCCGCCGCCAGCGAGCCGGACCTGTACACCTACGACCCGGCCAGGCCCACCCCGAGCGTGGGCGGCCCGCTGCTCGAGCGCGTCAAGGGGCGGCCAGACAACCGGGACCTGGAGGCCCGGCCCGACGTGCGCACCTACACAAGCGCGGCGCTGGAACGCGACCTGGAGGTGATCGGCCAGGTAACCGCCGACCTGTTCGTCGGCTCCAGCCTCGAGCACACCGATTTCTTCGCCCGGCTGTGCGACGTGGACCCATCCGGGCGCTCCGCCAACGTCTGCGACGCCCTGCGCAGGCTCACCCCCGGTCAGCCGGCGCCAGAGCCGGACGGGACGATCAGGGTGAGAATCGAGCTGTGGCCTACCGCTCATCGCTTCAAGCGAGGCCATCGGCTCAGGCTCCAGGTCTCAAGCGGCGCGCACCCGCGGTACGCGCGCAACCCGGGTACCGGCGATCCGCTCGGAACCGCGACCACGCTGCGCGCCGCCGACCAGCGCGTTTATCACGACCCGGACCACCCGTCGGCGATCATCCTGCCTGTCAGTTCTTCTTCGTGACCTTCAGCGTCACGGCCTTGGAGGTGGACGGGGGGAAACTCTCAGCCCCGCCATAGGCAGCACTGACCGAGTAGGTTCCGGCAGCGAGCACGGTATTGGACGGCGGGGAGCACGTCCCCTTCCCGGACGAGGAGATCGTGACGGTGCAGATTTTCTTCCCGCCCGCCGTGATGGTGACTGCCCCGGCGAGGTGCCCAGGAAATCTCGTGCTGACCGTCACGCTCAGCTTCAGCGACTTCTCGTTCCGGTAGGCAACGCTGGACTCTGACAGCTTGAGGGTGGTAATCGTCGGCCCCTTGGGGAAACTGGGGGTGTAGGTGTAGGGGTTCATGGGGTTGGTGCCGCTGCCCGAGGCGGTGGTGCTGCAGTTGTTGTCGCTGGCGTTCTCGCAGACGGCGAGGATGAAGTTGCCTGTGTAGGGGGCCTGGAGGGTCACGATGCTGGTGCCGCTGTAGTAGTTGGTGGCGGCGGAGGACAGGGCCGAGGCCTGCGGGAACGAGGTATCGGTGACGCCGGGGGCGTAGAGGGCGAAGACGTAGGCGTTGTCGACCGGGTTGGTGACGGCGAACTGGACCTGGTCGCCTCCGGTCAGGCTGACCTGCCAGAAGTCTACTGCGTTGCCGCCGCCGGCCTCGAAGTTCCCGATGGTGAGCGGGGGAGCTGCCGCGATTGTGGGGCTTGCCTGCACTTCGCCCGTGGCCTCGGTGCCGGTGATGCCGCCATCGATCAGGGTGGGGGTGTAGGTGTATGGGTTCATGGGATTGATGCCGCTGCCCGAGGCCGTGGTGCTGCAGTTGTTGTCGCTGGCGTTCTCGCAGACGGCGAGGATGAAGTTGCCTGTGTAGGGGGCCTGGAGGGTCAGCACGCTGGTGCCGCTGAAGTAATTGGTGGCGGCGGACGACAAGGCCGATGCTCGCGGGAACGAGGTGTCGGTGACGCCGGGGGCGTAGAGGGCGAAGACGTAGGTGTCGTAGACCGGGTTGGTGACGGCGAGCTGGATCTGGTCGCCGCCGACCAGTTGCACCGTCCAGAAGTCGGCGGCGTTGCCGCCGCCCGCCTCGAAGTTCCCGATGGTGAGCGCGGGAGCCGCCGCGATGATCGGACTGGCCTGCACTTCGCCCGCGGCCTCGGGACCGGTGATGCCGCCCCTGATCAGGGTGGGGGTGTAGGTGTACGGGTTCATGGGGCTGGTGCCGCTGCCCGAGGCGGTGGTGCTGCAGTTGTCGTTGCTGGCGTTCTCGCAGGCGGCGAGGATGAAGTTGCCTGTGTAGGGGGCCTGGACGGTCAGGATGCTTGTGCCGCTGTAGTAGTTGGTGGCGGCGGAGGACAGGGCCGAGGCCTGCGGGAACGAGGTGTCGGTGACGCCGGGGGCGTAGAGGGCGAAGACGTAGGTGTTATCGGCCGGGTTGGTGATGGCGAGCTGGACCTGGTCGCCGCCGGTCAGTTGCACCGTCCAGAAGTCGGCGGCGTTGCCGCCGCCGGCCTCGAAGTTCCCGATGGTGAGCGGGGGAGCCGCCGCGATGCCGGGGCTTGCCTGCACTTCGCCCGCGGCCTCGGGGCCGGTGACTCCGATCAGGGTGGGGGTGTAGGTGTAGGGGTTCATGGGGTTGGTGCCGCTGCCGGAGGCGGTGTTATCGCAGTTGTCGCTGGCGTTCTCGCAGACGGCGAGGATGAAGTTGCCCGTGTAGGGGGCCTGGA
>JASIBM010000457.1 GCA_030045175.1 Streptosporangiaceae bacterium
GGAGGCGCATCGACGTGCGAGTGCTTCCGCGCGACGACGCGTTCGCCATCCCCGACATCATCCGCACCGCGACGAACCTGGTCCCGCCCGACGTCAAGGAGGTCAGGATCGTCGACATCGTGGGGCTTGACCAGCAGGCCGACGGCGGCACGCACGTCGCGACCACGGCCGAGATCGGGCGCATCGAGGTCGCCAAGGTCGAAAGCAAGGGCAAGGGCTTCCGCCGCCTGCGCATCCGTATCGTAGATTAGCGTAGTTTCTCTGGATTCAATCGGAATCTTCGATCAGAATCCGGGCCTAATTCCCTCGCGTCGCCTCACATGGGCAGCAGCAGGGCTGTGATCGGGGCGAGGACGAGCAGCGCGGCGGCGAGGCCAAGGACAGCCACGGCCGGAGCAGAGAGCCCGGGCGGTGGTCGGAGCAGCCGGGTCACTCGAGCCGTTAGCTCGCCGGAGACGGTCGTCGGCGTGGCCGCGAGCGCGCCGACCGGCGCCGCGCCGCCACCTGACGCGCCGACCCGCAACAAGGCCGTGGCCAGTTCCCTGGGGGAGCGGCCCTTGCGGGCCTGGTCGTCAGCGAGCATCTCGACCAGCATGGCGACCTGGGTATTCGCCTGCCTGGCGAGGGCGGACCAGCGAAAGGCCAGCAGCAGGGCGGTGAACGGGAGCAGGACAAGGTCGTGGCGCGCCCGCAGGTGCGCCCGCTCGTGCGCTAGGACCGCGGCAAGCTCACCAGAATCGAGCAGGTCAAGCGCGCCCGCGCTGACCACGATCGCCGACTTCAGGCCGGGGACGCAGTATGCGGTGGCGGCCGGATGGTCGACCACGAGCGCGCCAGGAACCTTCGGATCGCCATGCGCGAGCAACCCGAGCAGCGTGCGTTGCCTGTGCCTGGCGCGAAGGGCGGCGGCAACCGCCGCGAAGAGTATCCAGCAGAGCACCGCGAGCAGCACGACACCCACGACCAGCGAGAGGATGCCCAGCGCGGCGAGCGGGCTCGACGACAAGGCGGTCGATCCGGCTAGCGCCGACAGCAGGCGGGCCGATTGCTCGGCCGCCGAGGTGGCCACGCTGGACAGCCGGCCGGTCACCTTCAGGCCAAGCGCGCCGAGGCCGACAAGCACGCCGACGGTGGCCAGGCCCCAGGACAGGCCCAGAGCCTGCCACAGGGCGATCGCAACGGTTGGTGCCCGGCGTGGCCACGCGGCCCTGCCTAGCAGCCACGCAGCGGGGACGCAACCGATGGCCACGGCGCCGAGCACGAGCACTGGGGTCGGCACGGGCACTCAGCTCCCGTCGCCCCCGCTGAGAGCCTGGAGCGCGTCCCGCAACGCCGCGGCCTCGCCGTCGGAGACGCTGCGCGCGAACCTGGTCAGCGCGGCGTGACGGTCCGCGGCCTGGTCGAGCGCGGTCAGCATGAGCTCGGCCACATAGGCCTCCCGGCTCTCCGCTGGTCGGTAGTGCCACGCCCGCCCGGCCCGCTGCCTGCGGACGAACCCCTTCTTCGCGAGCCGGTCGAGCACGGTCATGACCGTGGTGTGCGCCAGGTCCCGGTTGGTCAGGCACCCGCCCACCTGCCTGACCGTCATCGGCTCTGGCGACTGCCAGAGAATCTCCATGATCGCGCGCTCGAGCTCTCCCAGCCGGTTCATGCATCAACGATAAGCGACAGGACCATGACTGGCGATTAGCAAGTAGGTTGCAAGTATGGAGGTGCCACGGGTCGCGGTCAGCGTCGATCTGGTGATCCTCACGGTGCGGGTCAGCGATCTGTCCGTGCTGGTGTGGCGGCGCCACGCCGACCCGCATCTCGGCTGCTGGGCCCTGCCAGGCGGCTTCGTCAGGCTCGACGAGGACCTGCCAGCCACGGCGGCGCGGGTGCTTGCCGAGCGCGCTGGGCTGCCAGACGCGCCGGTGCACCTAGAGCAGCTTCAGACTTACGGCTACCCGGACCGCGATCCACGCCAGCGGGTCGTGTCGGTGGCCTACCTCGGCCTGGCTCCAGATCTGCCCGCGCCTGATCAGCCCCGGATGAGCTGGCGGCCGGTCGGCAGCCTGTCCGAGATGGCGTTCGACCATCTGCGCATCCTGGCCGACGGCGTGGAGCGGGCCAGGGCGAAGCTGGAGTACACCTCGCTCGGGGCCGCGTTCTGCCGGGACGAGTTCACCGTCGCCGACTTGCGCAGGGTCTACGAGATCGTCTGGGGCACCCCGCTCGATCCGCGCAACTTCCACCGTAAGGTCACCGGCGCCGAGCGGTTCCTCGTCGACACCGGATCGGCCTGCTCTTCTGGCGGCAGGCCGGCCCAGCTCTACCGGCGCGGTGACGCCGAGTTGCTGCATCCGCCCATGCTCCGGCCGCGCCAGCGCCAGCCATGCGAGCCGGTCAGGCAGTCACCTGGCGGGCCGGTAGACGTACGCTCAAATGAGCGGGGTCACCGGTGGTCCGAGTCGGTGGCTCACTAGGCCTTGGAGGACAAACGAATGTCAGAGCCGATGCCGCGGTTCCGACCCGTGCTTGACCGGTTCGCGCCCTACCAGCCAGGTAAGCCGCCGACCGTGACGACAGGCAAGGCGTACAAGCTCTCGTCGAACGAATCGCCGTTCGGCCCGTTGCCTTCTGTGCTCAAGGTCATCGGCGAGGTAGCCGCGGAGGCGAACAGGTATCCGGACCCGAGCGCGGTCGAGCTGACCGATGCCATCGCGCAGCGCTTCGGGGTGCCTGCGGCGCACATCGCGGTCGGCTGCGGCTCGGTCGGCCTGGTGCAGCAACTCCTCGAGGCCGTCGTCGACCCAGGGGCCGAGGTTCTCTACGCGTGGCGCTCGTTCGAGGCCTACCCGTACCTGTCCGACCTGGCCGGGGCGACATCGGTCCGGGTACCGCTCAGCGACTACCGGCACGACCTGGCGGCCATGGCCGAAGCGATCACGGCATCGACGAGGCTGATCTTCGTCTGCACCCCGAACAACCCGACCGGGACTGTCACCCACGCCGGCGAGCTCACCAGCTTTCTCGACCTGGTTCCCGATGACTGCCTGGTGGTGCTCGACGAGGCGTACGTGCAGTACGTGCGCGATCCTGACGTGCCAGACGGGATCGAGGTGTACCGCGACCGTCCCAACGTGGCCGTGCTGCGGACCTTCTCCAAGGCCTACGGCCTGGCCGGGCTTCGGGTCGGCTTCCTGATCGGGCACGAGCCCGTCGCCGCGGCAGCGCGTAAGACCTTGCTGACGTTCGCCGTGAATTCGATCGCGCAGGCCGCGGCGGTCGCCTCGCTGGCAGCCGAGGATGAGCTGTTTGACCGGGTCGAGAAGGTCGTAGCCGAGCGGGACCGGGTCCGCCACGAGCTAGTGCGCATGGGCTGGAGCGTTCCGCCTACCGAAGCCAACTTCGTCTGGCTGCCGCTGGGGGCCGACACGGCGGACTTCGCGCAGGCTTGCGACCGCGCAGGGGTCAGCATCCGGCCGTACGCCGGGGAGGGCGCCAGGATCTCGGTCGCCGAACAGGCGGCGAACGACCTGGTCCTCGAGGTGGCGGCCGCCTATCCGCGGCGCCACTGAGCGGGAGGGCGGGAGGAATCTGCGCGAGCGAGCCGAAGGCGAGCCGAGCGCGAGCGAGCCGGAGGGCGCGGCGCCGCGCTAACTGAGGAGCGTGGTTTTCGCGACGAGGGCAGGCGGCGCCTCAAGAGCGCCCGGAGGAGAGCGGGAGGAACTGCGTGAAGGTGCACGTGATCCATGAGAACCCGGACTGGTACCTGCCTCTCGGGGCGGCGTTCGACGAGCTCGCGATTCCGCACGAGCAGTGGCTGCTCGGCGACGCCATGTTCGACCTGGACTCAGAGCCGCCCGACGGGGTGTTCTGGTCCCGGATGAGCGCGTCGTCGCACACCAGGGGTCACCCGCATGCGAAGGACCAGACCCGGGGAGTGCTTAGCTGGCTGGAGTGCCACGGCCGCCGGGTGGTCAACGGCCGCCGGGTGCTCGAGCTTGAGATGAGCAAGGTCGACCAGCACACGGCGCTGCGCGCGGCCGGGTTCGACGTCCCGCGGACGATCGCGGTCGCGGGCACGAGTGAGCTCACCGCGGCCGCGAGCAAGCTGGATGTTCCTTTCATCAGCAAGCACAACCAGGGCGGCAAGGGCCTCGGCGTGCGGTTGTTCGGCAGCCACGACGAGTTCGATGCCTACCTGAGCTCGGCGGACTACGCGGCGCCCGTGGACGGCATCACCTTGCTGCAGGAGTACCTGCGTGCGGCTGCGCCCCAGATCACCAGGGTCGAGATGGTGGGCGGCGAGTTCATCTACGCGATCAACGCCGACACCTCGGCCGGCGGCTTCGAGCTATGCCCCGCCGAGGCGTGCGCGCTCGGCGACGAGCCGGCGGGCCGGCCTGCGGGCGATCTGTTCATGCTAAGGGAACCGTTTGCTCATCCGATCATCGGCCGTTACGCGGACTTCATGCGACGCCACGACATCGAGATAGCCGGCTTTGAGTTCATCGAGACCGTCGATGGCCGCCTGGTCACCTACGACATCAACACCAACACGAACTACAACCCCGGGATAGAGGCGGCCGCGCCGCGGTCGGCGCTGCGAGCGGCGGCGGCCTTCCTCGGCGGCCTGCTCGGCCTCCAGATGCGAAGGGCAGCCTGAGCGCCCCTGTGGCCAGAGGCGAGCGGGAAGCCCTGCGCGAGCGAGCCGAAGGCGGAGCCGGAGGCGAGAGCGCGCGAGCGAGCCGCAGGGCGCCGGCGCCGCGCTAACTGAGGAGCGCGGTTTTCGCGACGAGGGCAGGCGGCGCCTTAAAGGCGCCCGGAGGCGAGCGGGAAGACTAACCGATCGTGTAGCCGGCCACGGCGGCGGCGATCCTGGGGAAGACCTCGATGGCGCCAGCGAAGCCCGCGCCGAAGAACGCCTTGACGATCTCGACATCCATGCCGGGCTCGGGAGCCTGCT
>JASIBM010000458.1 GCA_030045175.1 Streptosporangiaceae bacterium
CAGCCCGCTGGTGCCGCTCAGCATCTTCAGGCGCCGATCCCTGCGCGCGGCGAACGGAATCGCCATGGTCGTCGGCGCGGCGCTGTTCGGCATGTACTTCTTCGTCTCCCTCTACCTGCAGCAGGTTGCCGGGTACAGTCCGCTGCGGACGGGCCTGGCCATCTTGCCTGCCGGGCTGATGACGCTCGCGGGCTCGCTCTCGGCCTCGCGGCTGGTGGCGAGGATCGGGGCGAGAAGGCAACTGCTGATCGGCCCCGCCCTGTCCGCGGCAGGCCTGCTGTGGATGTCGTTCCTGCCTTTCGGCGGCGGCTACTTGGCGCACATGTTCGTCCCGCTCGCGATGTTCGGCCTCGGCATCGGCACCACCTTCGTGCCGATGACCCTCACCGCGACGGCCGGAGTCCAGGCCGCCCAGGCAGGCCTCGCCTCCGGCCTGGTCAACACGACCAGGCAGATCGGAGGCGCCGTTGGCCTGGCCGTCCTCGCGACGCTCGCCGCCACCGCCACCCGCGACAGCCGTGCCTCCGCTCACCCGGTCCAGGTAGCCGTCACCACCGGGTACGACCGCGCCTTCCTCGTCGCCGGGCTACTGCTGCTCATCGGCGCCGGGCTGGCCCTGCTGATCCGCTCCGAGGCGCCCGCCCGCGCCGACCTGTCAGCCCCAGCTCTGGCGACGCCAGCAAGGCCGTCCTGCCAGGCGAAGCCGATCACGAGGTAAGGCCCCGCCGGCCTGATTCATCCGCGGCGGTTGCCCGGCTTACATGCCGACGGCAGCGTACAGGTTCCCGATCTCGGCTACCGTAAGCCGCCTGGTGGCGGCTGGCCGCAGCGACCCGAGGCTGACCGGCCCGACCTGGGTCCTGACCAGCCTGCTGACCGGGTGGCCCACCTCCGCGAGCATCCGCCTGACCACGTGCTTGCGCCCCTCGTGCAGCGTGAGCTCGACCAGCGCGCGCGAGCCGGCCCGCTCTACCACCCGGAACCTGTCTGCGACGACCGTCCCGTCATCGAGCTCGATCCCGGTGGTCAGCCGGCGCCCGAGATCCCTGGGCAGCGGCCCGGGCACCTCGGCGAGGTAGGTCTTCGGCACGCCGTAGCGCGGGTGCGCGAGCCGGTGCGCAAGCTCGCCGTCGTTCATCAGCAAGATCAGGCCCTCGGTCTCGTAGTCCAGCCTGCCGACGTGAAACAGCCGCTCGGTCCGCTCGCCTAGCAGGTCGGCGATGGTCTTCCTGCCCCGGTCATCCGACATGGTGCTGACCACGCCCGCGGGCTTGTTCAGCGCGAGGTAGACCAGGCTCGCGCTCGCCGGGATCCGCTTGCCGTCCACCCTGATGACCTGGCCCGCAGGATCCACCCGCGCGCCGAACCTGCGGACGACCTCGCCGTCTACCTCGACTCGGCCGGCCGCGATCATCTCCTCGCAGTGCCGCCTGCTGCCCACGCCGGCCGCGGCGAGCACCTTTTGCAGCCGCACGCCGCCCGGCACATTGAGCAGGTGATCGCGCTCGCTGGGATCGAGCCCCCAGTCCTCGTCCTCGTCGGGCTCGCTGACCCGCCTCACTCGCTCCGGCCGGCCTGGCCCGCCCGCCCGGCGCCCGGGCATTGTCCGGGCTGGCGCCACGGGCTTGCGGTCAGGCTCCCGCGCGGCCATGGCCGGGGTCCGGTTCTTCGTCGATGTGGTCGGGCAGGAACGGCGCCAGCTCGGGAAGCTGGTCCAGGCTCGCAAGACCGAGCCGCTCGAGGAAGTATGACGTGGTGCGGAACAAGATCGCGCCGGTCTCCTGGTCGGTCCCGGCCTCCTCGACCAGGCCGCGCAGCGTGAGCGTGCGTATCACCCCGTCGCAGTTGACGCCGCGAACGGCGGAGACCTGCGCCCGCCCGACCGGCTGGCGGTAGGCGACGACGGCGAGCGTCTCGAGCGCCGCCTGGGTCAGCCGCACCTCCTGCCCGTCGCGCACGAACCTCTCCACGGCGGGCGCGTACTCGGGCCGGGTGTAGTAGCGCCAGCCGCCGGCGACCTCGCGCAGGTCGAAGCCGCGGCTCTGCTCGGTGTAACTGGCGGCGAGATCGCGCAGCGCGGCCCCGACATCCTCACGGGGAAGCTCAAGCACCTGGGCGAGCACGATCTCGGGCACGGGCTCGTCGGCCACGAGCAAGATCGCCTCCAGGTGGGAACGCAAGCCGGGCGCATCGGCTGTATCGGGCAGTGGTTCTTCGCTCATGTCCGCCTGTCGTCATCGGTTGGTGCCGCCGGAAGATCATCAGTCCAGGTTATGAACAACTCACCGAGCGGGGCGTCCTGCTCGAACGAGAGGCAGCGGTCCCGGTACAGGTCGAGCACGGCGAGGAACCTCGCGACGATCTCGTACGTATCCTCGCAGTCGGCCGACAGCTCGCGGAACGAGGCCCGCCCTGCCCGGCGCAGCAGGTCCGCGACGATCTTGAGCTGCTCGGCCACCGTGGTGCGCGGCACGTGCAGGTGGACCGTCGAGACCACCGGGGGCGTGCGAGGTGCCAGCGCCGCCGCGGCGATCCGCGCGAACTGCTCGGCGCCGAGGCCGAGCAGCACCTCGGGCAGCAAGCCAGCGAAGCTTGCCTCCATCGGCACGCGCCTGGGGTACATGCGGCTCTGCACGGCCATCTGCCCGGCCAGGATCGCCGCCACCTCCTTGTACGCGCGGTACTGGAGCAGCCTGGCGAAGAGCAGGTCCCTGGCCTCGAGCAGCGCCAGGTCTTCCTCGTCCTCCACCTCGCCCGAGGGCAGCAGGCGGGCCGCCTTGAGGTCAAGCAACGTAGCCGCCACGACCAGGAAGTAGCTCGCCTGGTCAAGATCCCACTGGTCGGCGAGCTCCCTGATGTAACTGATGAACTCGTCGGTAACCGCCGAGAGCGCGACCTGCGTGATGTCGAGCTTGTGCTTGGAGATGAGCGCGAGCAGCAGGTCGAACGGGCCCTCGAACACGTCAAGATGCACTTCGAATCCGCCGGAACCCCCGGCGGTCGTGTCGGCCACCGCTGTCAGCGCCCCTCGCGCAGCGCGAACGGCTCCTGAGCCGCCGGGCGCGGCAGCCCGGATATGCCGGGAGCTCTTATCCGGCGCTGACCGGATGAGCAGCTTCCATCCTGCGCCACCGGTCAAGCACCTCCTTGGCAAGCTCGCGGTAGGAAGCCGCGCCGGACGACGTCGGGTCGAACACCGTGATCGGCTCTCCGGCGACCGAGGCGTCAGGGAACCTGACCGTGCGGTTAATCACGGTGTGGAACACCTTGTCACCGAAGCCGGCAACGACGCCAGCCAGAACTTCCCGTGTGTGCAGGGTACGCGAGTCGTACATGGTGGCGAGCAGGCCGTCCATGGCCAGCTTGGGGCTGAGCCTGGTCGACACCTTGTCGATCGTCTCCATCAGCAGCGCCACGCCGCGCATCGCGAAGTACTCGCACTCAAGCGGCACGAGCACGCCGTCCGCGCAGGCCAGGGCGTTGACGGTAAGCAATCCCAGTGACGGCTGGCAGTCGATGAGCACGACGTCGTAGTGCGGCAGCACCGGAGCGAGCACCCGGCCGAGCACGAACTCCCTGCCGACCTCGTGCACGAGCTGCACCTCGGCGCCGGACAGGTCGATGTTGCTCGGCAGCAGGTCCATGCCATCGACCTTGGTGGGGAAAAGCACGTCCGTGGCCGTCACTCCGGCCCCCATCAGGACGTTGTAGACCGTTGCCTCGAGCTCATGCGGCTGAAAGCCGAGCCCGACGGACAGCGCGCCCTGCGGGTCGAAGTCGACGAGCAGGACCTTGCGGCCCACCTCGGCGAGCGCCGCGCCGAGGCTAATCGTGGTCGTGGTCTTGCCGACGCCACCCTTCTGGTTGCATACGGCGACCACCCTCGCGGGGCCGTGCTTGGTCAGCGGTTCCGGCTCGGGAAAGGCCGGAAGCGGACGGCCGGTCGGGCCGATCATAACGGCGGGGGCTTTCAATCTGCCTAGCGCTGGCACGGCGACTGCACCTCCTGCGCAGCCCGCACGCTGCGGACTGCCGCGTTCCGGACTCTAGGGCCTGGGCTAAGCGGCGGCAAGCCGACTCACCGTTTGCGCTGATATGGCCAGCGGCCCGGCCGGGCAGACCGGATGACGCCTAACATCTCCTGTCATGGACCGCATCGTGCCCGTTGCCTGCACCACCTCAGCGGCATCCCTGGTGTCGTGACGGCGACGGCTTACGCGCCCAGCAGCTGGGCGGACTTCGCGCTGGCGATAGCAGCGGCGGCCGCGACCCTGGCCGGGCTGCTGGCCGTGGCCGTATCCATCAACCTCCAGCGGATCCTCGCGTTCGCGAACCTTCCTGGCCGCGCCGCACAGGCCCTGATCCTGTTCAGCACGCCGCTGGTCACCGGCCTTTTCCTGATCGTCCCGAAGCAGCCCCGCGCTGCCCTGGCGTCGGAATTGCTCGTTACCGGGATCGTTGTCGGGGCCGTCCAGATCGTGATTGACGCGCGGTCACCGCGATCGGATCAGGAAACGCGGCTGACCTGGGTTGTGGGCCGGACCATCCCCACCATCGTGAGCTGCGGCTGCCTGGTCGTCGCCGGCGCCACCCTGCTCGCCCAGGCCGGGGGCGGCCTGTACTGGCTGGTGCCCAGCGCGCTAGCCGCCATCGTCTTCGGCCTCGTCAACGCCTGGGTCCTGCTCGTGGAGATCCAGCGCTGAATCACCAGGCCTGAAAGGCAAAGGGAACGGCGCAAGTTCGCTCCTGCCCCGTTCCCGTTACCCTCGGCCGAGCGCGGGCTTACGCCTTTGCCATGCACACCGCGATGGAGTCGAAGTCACGCGAGACGCTGTCGAGGTCGGCGACCTGGACCTGCCAGTCGTTGGCGCTGACCGGCGCGCTGGCCGGGATAAGCCAGTCCTGGCCAACGCTGTCGATCACCTGGCCGCCACCGGTCATCAGCTCCTTGGCCCCGCAGGACACGTCGGCGGACTGGACCGAGTTGCCGGCGACCGTGGCAGGGGTGTCCACGGTGCTGGTCGTGAGCTTGGTGATGGGCTTGGCGTTCGTCTTGGCCATGCACACCGCGAACGAGTCGAACGTGGTCGTGAGCGGGACCTCGTTGTCGATCTCCTCGGTCCAGGTGTCGCTGCTAGTCGGCGCGTTGAGGTAGATGCTCCAGTTGGAGCTGATGTTGTCTACCTGATATCCGCCGCCAGTAAGCAGCTGGCCGGCCGGACAGGTGGCGTCGGCCTCCCCGGTCTGATTGGCTGGCACGTTGACCTGTGCCTGCACCACCTGCGTGGTGTATCCGCTGACGCCCTTCTTGCCCGGCACCGACATCGCGCAGATGGCGTACGCGGTGAAGTCCAGCGGCTGGGCGGCGAAGTTGATCGGCTCCACGAGCCATGACGTGCCGTTATACGGCGCGTCGACATATATCTGCCAGTCGGTGGATGTGCTGTTGACGACGTAACCGCCGCCAGTGAGTAGCTCGCCGGCGCCGCACGTCGCCACGGCCTCGCCGGTCTCGCTGGCGGCCGCCGTCGCCGCAGTGGTGACGACCTGCGTCGTGATGCCCCTGACTGTCGTTGCCAGCGCCGGGCTGACCGGGATCATCGCAACCGCGACCCCGATGCCGACCGCCGCAACACCTGCCGCAATGGCGCGTCTTGGCACCTGCGCCTCCCATCAACATCAGCCAAACACCGATAAAGGACGATCTCGATCGCGACGCTAGCAGCTAAAAGCTCAGCCGACGGGGGTGCGTGCGTCTCAGACCAGTCTCGACGTGGTCTCGGCCGCAGTGAATACATATAGATATTTCGGTGCAAGCGCGAAAAGGGCCGCTGTGATCGCTAGCCGACCAGGCAGCTGGTGCTCCTCCCCGTTTTCGGGAACGCCAGGGCCAGTGCCTGGGCGATCAGGCGGGCGCGCGCGGCGTAGCCAGCCGAGGTGTAATGGATGCCGTCGGAGATAAACCAGCCATTGCGCACGACCGCCGCCCAGTTGAATACCCGCATGTTGGGGTACCGGGCGCACGCCCTGAGCAGCGTGGCGTTCCACAGCCGCATGTTGGCTTCCGAGTAGGGCCCGCTGACCAGGAGCGACTTGACATTCACCCACATCACGGGCTCGCCGTGGGCGACCGACATCATGCGTTCGATCCTGGTCATCAGCCCGACCGTCGAGCCGACGGCCACGTTGGCCGTGTCGTTGGTGCCGAGCGCGATCACCCAGCAGCCACGGTAACCGCGCGCGTACAGCGCGCGGGCCACGTTGTACCCGTTGACCTGGCCGGGCAGCACCTCGACGATCGAGCGCGCGCCGGAGATCTCCAGTATCACCCGGCTGACGCCGACGTCGTGATACTGGGCCGGTATCCGCTGCGCGGGGTCCGGCAGGTAGTCGGGCAAGATGAGCCCCTCCGAGGTGGAGTCACCGATGTGCACGACGGCGTGGCAGGAGGTGAGAAGCCGCGGCGGGGCCGTCGGGATCATCCGCGGGTCAAAGCCAGGGGGCAGCGGTCCCTGCGGTAGCCGCGCGGCGAGCGGGACCGGGTTGCTCACGGGCGGCACGCTTCCCGCCGGGCTCGCCTGGCCCGGAGCAGGGAAGGCGCCGGCCAGCCCGGCGCCGGCCAAGATCACCAATCCGGCCAGTCCGGCAGACGCGCCGAGGGTGGCCGGCCTGGCCGACATGCCGCGCCAGCCCGACGATCGCACCTGCTTCCACAGCCGTCCCAGCGCGCCGTGGCGCACCGGTTCCTCGACGAATCGCCAGGACAGCGCGGCCAGGATCACCGTGACCGCGATCTGCCACGCCGCCCTGGGCAGGTCCTCCCCGGAGTTGGCCGGCGAGGTGAGCACGATCACGGGGAAGTGCCACAGGTAGATGCCGTACGACCGGACGCCGACCCAGCGCAGCGGTCCCCAGCCGAGCACCCGGCCGACCAGGCCGTCGCCAAGCGCCGCGGCGGCGAGCACCGCGGCGGTGGCGAAGGAGAGCAGCACCAGGCCACCACGGTAGGCGAACGGCGAGTACTGGCCGAGCCGCCAGATCAGCACGCCGATGACGGCCAGGCCAGCGAACCCAGCCGCGTCCACCGTCACCCGGACCCGCGGCTTGGTCGCCTCGCGCCCCCGGCTTGGCCAGGCCATCGCGAGCGCCGCGCCGACCAGCAGGCCGCACGCGCGAGTATCGGTGCCCTCGTAGACCCGGGTCGGATCGAATCCTGGCTGGTACAGCAGCGCCATCGCGACGGCCGACGCCGCCGCGAGCGCCAGCGTCGGCGCGATCAGCCAGGTCGCCGACGTGCGCCGGAACCTTCGCAGGCAGAGCAGGCCGAGCAGCAACAACCACGGCCAGATCAGGTAGAACTGCTCCTCCACGGCCAGCGACCAGAGGTGATCAAGCGGCTGCGGCGGCGCGAACCTGGCGAAGTAGGACTGGTTCTTGATGATCAGGTACCAGTTGCTCACGTAGGTGGCCGCCGCGGCGACCGGACCGCGCAGGCTGGCGAGCCGCGCGCGGTCGAAGATGGTCACCCAGGCGGTCACCACCGCCAGCATCACGAACAGGGCTGGCAGCAGCCGGCGCGCTCGCCGCAGCCAGAAGTCGCGCAGCCGGACCCGCCCGTCCGCGACCCACTCGCCGAGCAGCAGGTCGGTGATCAGGTAGCCGCTTAGCGTGAAGAAGACGCCCACGCCGAGCAGGCCTCCCTGCGCCCAGCCGAACTGCTCGTGAAAGGCGATGACCGCGAGCACCGCGATTGCCCGGAGTCCGTCCAGGCCGGGCATGTAGCGCTGGCCAGCACCCTGCGGCTTGGGCATGTTCCCCTCCGCCGTTCGATCGCAGTGGCCATTCTGCCCGAGATGGCAGTCTTACCCTAACGACGCCGCGAATGCCACGACCGTTGTACCGGAAAACGCTGAACAGTCACCCGCGGGCGCGGGGGTGGCTCGCGGCGTAGACCTCGCGCAGCTTGTCGACCGTGACCAGCGTGTAGACCTGGGTGGTGCTGACCGAGGCGTGCCCGAGTAGCTCTTGCACCACCCGGACGTCGGCGCCGCCATCTAGCAGGTGCGTGGCGAACGAGTGCCGCAGCATGTGCGGGGAGACGTCGGCCAGGCCGGCCCGGTCGGCCGCCGCCCGAAGCGCGCCCCACGCGCCCTGCCTGGTGAGCCTGCCGCCGCGGGCGTTCAGGAACACCGCCGGGCTAGGCTGTCCGCCGCGCGCGCTGCCAGCAAGCGCCGGCCGCGCCTGGACCAGGTAGGACTCAATCGCCGCTCGCGCGTAGCTGCCGACAGGAACGATCCGCTGCTTGCCGCCCTTGCCTGCCAGCCGGACCGTCGGGCAGGCCCGGCCGGGACCGCCCACGCCGACTAGGTCCAGGTCGTCGACGTCCAGCCCGACGGCCTCGGAGATCCGGGCGCCGGTACCGTATAGCAACTCGAGCAGCGCCCGGTCCCGCCGCTGGGCCGGCGCGTCACCAGCCATCGCGAGCAGCCGCTCGACATCGGCGATCGAGATCGCCCTGGGGAGCCTGCGCGGCGGAGCTGGGGGCCGGACCGCCCTGGCCGGGTCGGACGCCGCCAGCCCGTCGGCCACGGCGAACGCGTGCAATCCGCGCACGGCCACCACGGCCCGTCCGGCCGAGCTCGCCGCGAGCGGCGGGTGGTCTGCGTCCCCCTCGCGCAGGCCGGCCAGGAAGTCCGCCACGTCGGCGGTGGTCACATCGCTGATCTCGACAAGGCCCGACGCGGCCAGGCTCGAGGCGTACCGATTCAGGTCCCTGCGGTACGCCTCGAGCGTGTGCGCGGCCAGCCCACGCTCGACGGTCAGGTGGTCGAGGTAGCGGCGGACCGCGATCGCGACCGTGCTCATCCCGCTCGCCGCGCTAGCCGAGCACCTCGGCCACTGGCGTCCAACCGAGCCCGTGCGCATCGGCCACGGGCTTGCAGGTGATCGCGCCGGCGTGGGTGTTCAGTCCGGGTGCGAACGACGGGTCGGCCCGCAGCGCCTCGCGCCAGCCATGGTTCGCGATCTCCATCACGTACGGCAGCGTGACGTTGGTCAGCGCGTAGGTCGAGGTGTGCGGTACCGCGCCAGGCATGTTCGCGACGCAGTAAAACACCGAGTTGTGCACCAGGTAAGTCGGCGCGGCGTGCGTGGTCGGCCGCGAGTCCTCGAAGCACCCGCCCTGGTCGATCGAGATGTCCACGAGCACCGAGCCCGGCTTCATCCTGGCCACCAGGTCGTTGCTGATCAGCATCGGAGCCTTGGCACCTGGCACGAGCACCGCGCCGATCACGAGGTCAGCGTCGATCACGGCCCGCTCGACCTCGTAGGTGTTCGACGCGATTGTCTGGCAGTGCCCCTGGTAGATCGCATCCGCCGACCGCAGCCTGGTGACGTTCTTGTCGAGCAGCAGCACCTCGGCCTGCATGCCGAGCGCTATCGCGGCCGCGTTCATGCCTGACACGCCGGCGCCGAGCACCACGACCTTGGCCGCGTACACGCCAGAGACGCCGCCCATCAGCACGCCCCTGCCACCGCCGTCGCGTTGCAGGTGATGGGCGCCGACCTGCGGCGCCATCCGGCCGGCCACCTCGGACATGGGCGCGAGCAGTGGCAAGGACCCGTCCGGTAGCTGCACGGTCTCGTACGCGATCGCGGTGATCCCGCTGTCGACCAGGGCATCGGTGCACGCCTTCGACGCCGCCAGGTGCAGGTAGGTGAACAGCACCTGGTCCTTGCGGAGCCTGTGGTATTCCTCGGCGACCGGTTCCTTGACCTTCAAGATCAAGTCGCCCGCCTGCCAGACGTCGTCGGCGGCCGGAAGGATCTGCGCTCCCGCGGCGACGAAGTCCTCGTCGGGGATCGACGAGCCTATCCCAGCGCCGCGTTGCACCAATACCTCATGACCCGACCTGACCAGCTCGTGCGTGCCGGACGGCGTGATGGCCACCCGGTACTCGTGATTCTTAACCTCAGTCGGAACGCCAATCTTCATCGCATCCAAATCCTTCCTCGCGCCGTCAGGACTCTGGCGCGTCCGCGCCGCGCAGCGCGGCGAACCCGTCCTGCCGTGCGGCAAACGCCGCCAGCACGCCAACGGCCAGTACTCCGTTATGCAAGTCTCCAGCCAGGACCCCGCGGATGACAGCGTCCAGCGGAGCCCACTTGACCATAAGGTGAGCTTCCTCATGGTCTGGCACGTAGTCGCGCTCGGATTCCGGCACCCATTCCAGGTCGCGGGCGAGGAAGATCCGCAGCCGTTCGGTGCTGATCCCGGGCGAGGTGTAGTAGTCGGCCAGCACCTGCCAGCGCGCGGCCCGGTAGCCGGCTTCCTCGACCAGCTCGCGTCGCGCCGTCTCGACCAGGGGCTCGCCCGCCACGTCACGCAGGCCGGCCGGGATTTCCCAGAGCAGCCGGCCAACCGGGTGCCGGTACTGCCTGATCAGCAGCACCCGGTCGGCCTCGTCGAGCGCGACCACGCCGACGGCACCCGGATGCTCGACTACCTCGCGGCCGGCCCGCTGGCCATCGGGCATCTGCACCGTGTCCCGCCTGACCTTGACGACCCGCCCGGCGGCCAGCAGATCTGAGCCGACCACCGGCCAAAGTTCAGCCGTGTCGCGCAGGTCGGTGCTCATTGGCGCGCCTCCGGCACCGTGCTGATTTGGCGCGCCTCCGGCACCGTGCTCATTCCGCGCGCCTCCGGCACGACGCTCACGCGCTTGCGACCGAGCGGCCGGCCACCCCTGCGGCGGCGCGCTGCACGGCCGACGTCACCCGCGCCCGCTCGAGCGCGGCGGCAACCAGCCCGCTGAACAGCGGATGCGGCCTGGTAGGCCGGGACAAGAACTCCGGGTGCGCCTGCGTCGCGACGAAGAACGGGTGGACGCTCGTCGGCAGTTCGATGAACTCCACCAGCCTGCCGTCCGGCGACAATCCCGAGCAGATGAGCCCGGCGGCCTCGAGGGCCGGCCGGTAGGCGTTGTTCACCTCGTACCTGTGCCGGTGCCGCTCGTGCACGACCTCGGCCCCGTACAGCTTCCTGACCAGGCTGCCCTCGGCGAGCACGGCCGGGTAGAGCCCGAGCCGCATGGTACCGCCCATGTCGCGCTCGCCTGCCACCACGTCTTCCTGCTCAGCCATCGTCGCGACCACCGGATTGGGGGACTGCGGGTCGAACTCCGCGCTGTTGGCCGCCTCCAGGCCGGCCACGTTCCTGCTGACTTCGATCGCCATGCACTGCAACCCGAGGCACAAGCCGAGGATCGGGATGTCGTTGACCCGCGCGTGCCTGACCGCGCCGATCTTGCCCTCGATGCCCCGCACGCCAAAGCCCCCTGGCACCAGCACGCCGTCAACGCCATCGAGGTGCCTGGCCGCGCCCTCCGGTGTCTGGCAGTCATCGCTGCCCACCCACCGGATGTTGACCCGCGCGTTGTTGCCGAACCCGCCAGCCCGCAGCGCCTCGGCCGGAGAAAGGTAGGAGTCCGGCAGGTCGATGTACTTGCCGACGAGCGCGATGGTGACGCTCCTGGCCGGCCGGTGCACGCGGCTCAGCAGCTCGTCCCAGTCGCTCCAGTCCACGTCGCGGAACGCCAGGCCGAGCCGCCGGACCGCGTAGGCGTCCAGTCCCTCCGCGTGCAGCACCCTCGGGATGTCGTAGATCGACGGGGCGTCAGGGGCGGATACCACCGCTTCCTCGTCGACGTCGCACATCATGCTGATCTTGCGCTTCAGCCCGCCGCTGATGGACCGGTCGGACCGGCACACGATCGCGTCTGGCTGGATGCCGATGTTGCGCAATGCTGCCACTGAATGCTGGGTCGGCTTGGTCTTGAGCTCGCCGGACGGCCCGATGTACGGGAGCAGCGAGACGTGCAGGAAGAAGCACCTATCCCGGCCGATCTCGTGCCTGACCTGCCTGATCGCCTCCAGGAACGGCAGCGACTCGATGTCGCCCACGGTGCCGCCGACCTCGGTGATGACCACGTCGGTCTCCGGCCCGCCCATCGCGATGATCCGGCTCTTGATCTCGTTGGTGATGTGCGGGATCACCTGGACCGTGTCGCCCAGGTAATCGCCGCGGCGCTCCTTCGCGATCACGCTCGAGTAGATCTGGCCGGTCGTCACGTTCGACGACCCGGGCAGGTGAGTGTCAAGGAAGCGCTCGTAGTGCCCGACGTCGAGGTCTGTTTCCGTGCCGTCGTCTGTGACGAACACCTCGCCGTGCTGGAACGGGTTCATCGTGCCAGGATCGACGTTCAGGTAAGGGTCGAGCTTTTGCATGCTGACCCTAAGGCCCCGCATCTTGAGCAGCCGGCCGAGGCTGGAAGCGGTGAGTCCCTTGCCGAGGCTGGACGCGACGCCACCGGTTACGAAGATGTGACTGGTCAGGACTGGTCGGGCGGCGTGCGATGGCGTACCCAAAATCGGCTCCCGTGAGTCGGCCGGCGGCGCGGCCCGCCGGTACACGGGGTCTCAGGATATCAGGGACTCGCGCGAGCGACCTGCTATGACACGGAGCCCT
>JASIBM010000459.1 GCA_030045175.1 Streptosporangiaceae bacterium
TAGGAGGCCCACGGGGCGAAGTCCAGGCCGCGCAGCGAGGCTGGGTCGGACGACTCGCCCGAGTAGTATGCGAAGTCGGCGTTGCACACCGGGTTGAACGCGCAGCTGTTGCTCGCCGGGTCCTCCACGGCGGTGTTGAGCTGCCACAAGCCCCGGTCCTCCGAGGTGGTGCCGCCCGGGCAGGTAAACCCGGGGTAGTTGCCCGATTGCAGGCCCGGGTCGCACACGATGAGATTCGGGTTGCCCGCGCTCTCCGCGACGCAGATCGCGGCGGCGGTGACCAGGTCGCCGCTGTAGTACCCGTTGTCGGCCCAGCCCGCCTCGGTGGCGTACCGCGCGCAGGTCTGCGCCGCCGTCGCGGCGGCCGCCGCCGACGTCGGGCCCACGCCAGCGAGCGGCGCGATCATGGGCCGGCCCGGTATCGGCTGCCGGGGCGGCGCGCCCGTCGCCAGCGCTGGCACGACCACCGCGAGCGCAACCACTGCCGCGAGTGCGACGGACACTGGGAGAGCGAGCCTGGTCAGCACGGGCCTGGTCAGCACGGGCCTAGTCAGCACGGGGCGGCTCATCGGTGGTTCCCTTCCGTCCGGGGGTTGGGGGTGATCCGGCGTGGGCGGGCTCCGGGCGCGTCAGGCCCGCTCGATGGCGACCTGCTCGACGGGTCCGACTCGCACCGAGGTCGCGAGCACCTCGGCGGCGATCCAGTCCTTGTGGTCGAGCAGGTCTTTGTCTGCGCTAGGCAGCGTGAGCACGATCCGGTCGGATAGGCCCAGGCCCATCTCCTTGCGCATCGTGTTGACCAGGTGGATGAGCTCGTAGACCCGGCCCTCGGTGAGCAGCTCGGCGTCCAGCGTGGTGTCGAGCGCCACGGTCACGCCCTCGTCGGACACCACTTCCCAGCCGGCCTTCTCCAGCCGCTCGACGAACACATCGGCCGGGGTGAGCACGTGCCCGAGCACCTCGAACCTGCCGCCGTCGAGCTCGCGGAACTCACCGGCGTCGAGCGCCGTCTTCACCTTCGGCATGCTCGCGCCGAGGCGCGGGGCGAGCACGGGGAAGTTGGGCCGCACCCGGATGCCGCTCGCATCGATCCGGTCAAGTTCGACCTGCTTGACGCGTAGCTCGTCGGCGATCTCAGGCAGGTGGGTCCCGATGCCCGCGGCCCCCTCGACCACGAGGGCGCGCAGTGGCTGGCGCAGCTTCAGCTTCGCCTGAGCCCTGGCGCGCCGGCCCAGGTCGACGACCTGCCGCGTCGCGGCCACCTGCGCCACGAGCTCGTCGTCGATCTCGTCGGCGCGAGGCCAGCCCGCGAGGAACACAGACTCTGGCGCGCCTGGGCACGGCTGCGCCACCAGGTACTGCCACAGGTGCTCGGCGAGGAACGGGGTGACCGGGGCGATCACCCGCAGCGCCTGGACCAGGCCGTGCCACAACGTGCGCAGCGCCGCGTGGTCGGAGTTCCAGAACCGGCGCCTTGATCGCCTGATGTACCAGTTGGACAGGTCGTCCAGGTAGGAATCGAAGGCGCGGATCACGTTGACGGTCAGGTACTGCTCGTACCCGCTGGTCGCGTCGGCGATGAGCCTGGCCGTCCGGGCCAGCAGCCAGTGGTCAAGCGGCTGCATGCCGGGCCACCCGGGCCCGGCGGCTCCGGCGAGCTCGGTGTCCGCCGCGTCAGGCGTGAAGCCCGAGGTGTTCGCGTAGCTGGCGAAGAACGAGACGCTGTTCCACAGCGTGAGCAGCTTGCGCTGGATCTGGACGCCCGGCCCGAAGCCGAACAGCAGGTTCTGGCTCGGCGGCTGCTGGCAGTACTGCCAGCGCATGACGTCGGCGCCCATCCTGGTGAACGCCTCGTCGGCCGGGATCGTGTTGCCCAGGTTGCCGTGCATCTCCCTGCCGTGCTCGTCGAGCATCTTCTCGTAGCCGAGAACCTTGCGGTACGGCGCGCGGCCGGTGAGCGTGACCGACATGAGGAGCTGGGAGTAGAACCACAGCCGGATCTGCTCGCGCATCTCCGACACCCAGTCGGCTGGGAACCAGTCCTGCCAGTAGCGGTGGTCGGGCAGGTCGGCCGTGGTCAGGCCGCGGGCAGCGCCGGTCGCGTAGCCCTCAGGCGCGAACGTCGGGTTCTCCCAGCCAAGCGTCGAGAACGGTACGATCCCGGCGTCCAGCCAGACGTCGCCGACCTCGGCGATCCGCTGCACCTCGCTGTCGCACTCGGCGCACCTGATCCGCACCGCGTCGATCCAGGGCCGGCGCAGCTCCGCCAGGCCGGCCAGCGCGCTGGGGTTGGCGGCCCGCTCGGCGAGCTCGGCCTTGGAGCCGATCACGTTCAGGTGCCCGCACGAGCACGGGTAGAACGGCAGCGGCAAGCCGTAGTACCTGCGCCTGGAGATGTTCCAGTCGGACATGTTCGTCAGCCAGTCGTCCATCCGGCTGCCCATGTACGCGGGGGTCCACATCACCGTGCGGTTGGCGTCCCGCATCGGCTCCCGCAGCTCGGTAACCGAGATGAACCAGTCGTCGGAGACCCGGAAGATCAGCGGCGTGTGGCAGCGCCAGCACTCCGGATAGCGGTGGGTGATCTCGCCGGCCTGGACGAGCAGCGAGTGCTCTTTCAGCGACGCCACGATCTTGCCTGTCACTTCCGAGGTGGACAGGCCGGCCAGCCAGCCGTAGTCGGGATAGAACCGGCCGGACTCATCGACCGGCGTGAGCACCGCCAGCCCGTTGGCCTTGCCCAGGTCGAAGTCCTCGGCGCCGCAGCCGGGCGCGATGTGCACGATGCCGGTGCCTTCCTCCATCGACACCTCGTCCCAGCCGATCACCCTGTGCTCGACGCCCGAGGCGGCGGGCAGGTGGTCGAACGGCCCCTGATAGCGCCAGCCGACCAGCGCGGACCCAGGCACGATCTCGGTGAACCGCTCGTCCTTGCCGCGCTCGGTGGCCATCCAGTCACCGAGCGCGGTGCGGCCGTACTCAGCGTCCGGCCGCACCGCCGCCGCGACGTTGGCAGGCAGCGTCCACGGCGTGGTGGTCCAGATCACCAGCGCCTCGCCGGGCCGGTCGAGCAGCGGGAAGCGCACGTACAGCGACGGGTCGGAACGCTCGATGTAGCTGCCGACGAGCTCGTGCGCGGCGATGGACGTGCCGCACCGCGGGCACCACTCGGTGAGCCGGTGGCCCAGGTACAGCCAGCCGCGCTCGTTCACGATGCGCAGGAACTTCCAGATGTACTCGATGTTGGTGTCGGAGAACGTGTAGTAGTCGTTGCCCCAGTCCATCCACTGGCCGAGCCTGACCGAGCCGGCGATCAGCTCCGCTGAGGACTTCTCGACGACCTCGCGGCACCTGGCGGCGAACTCGGCGAGCCCGTACTCCTCGATGTCGCGCTTGGAGTTCAGGCCAAGCTGGCGCTCGACGCCGACCTCGATCCACAGCCCCTGGCAGTCGAAGCCGTTCTGGTAGCGCTGCTCGTAGCCCCGCATGGCCTTGTACCGCTGGAACACGTCCTTGAGCGTGCGGCCCCAGGCCGTGTGCACGCCGAGCGTCTTGTTGGCCGTCACCGGCCCGTCAGTGAAGCTGAACCGCGGCCCGCCCGCCGTGTGGGCCCGCACCTTCGCAAAGATGTCACGGGACTTCCAGAAGTCCAGGATCGCCCGCTCGAGCGGGTCGGCGTCTGGCTTGTCGGGCAGGGCTGGGAACATGCCGGGGAGTCTATCGCTGTCCTAGCTGACGTTTTACCCGAGCACTGCAGGCAGGGCGAGGTTAAACGCGGGGCCTGGGTACATCCCGATCATGACGCCACGGCGCAGCAACATCGACGCCAACCCGCTGTTCGTCCGGCCGGGCGAGGCCACCACGCGCCCGAGGTTCTCGCTCGCCGAGGAGCCGATGCTGCCGGAAACGGCCTGCCAGATAGTGCACGACGAGGCGATGCTCGACGGCAACGCCAGGCTCAACCTGGCCACCTTCGTCACCACCTGGATGGATCCGGCCGCGGACCAGCTATACGCCGAGACCTACGACAAGAACATGATCGACAAGGACGAGTACCCGATGACCGCCGCGATCGAGGAGCGGTGCTGGAAGATACTCGCCGGGCTGTGGCACGCGCCCGACCCGCACGGTGCCGCCGGCACGTCGACCGTCGGCTCCTCGGAGGCGTGCATGCTCGGCGGGCTGGCGCTGAAGCGCCGCTGGCAGCAGGCCCGCCAGGCCGCTGGCAAGCCGGCCGGCCGGCCGAACCTGGTGATGAGCTCGGCCGTGCAGGTCTGCTGGGAGAAGTTCGCCAACTACTGGGACGTCGAGGCGCGGCTGGTGCCGATCAGCGAGGAGCACCCCGCGCTCGACGGCCACGACCTGGAGAAGTTCGTCGATGAGAACACCATAGGCGTCGTCGCGATCTTGGGCGTGACCTACACGGGCATGTACGAGCCGGTGCGCAAGATCGCGGCGGCGCTGGACGAGATCCAGGCCGATACCGGGCTCGACATCGCGATCCATGTCGACGGAGCGTCGGGAGGCTTCGTCGCGCCCTTCTTGCAGCCTGAGCTCGACTGGGACTTCCGGGTCGGACGGGTGCACTCGATCAGCACGAGCGCGCACAAGTTCGGCCTTGTCTACCCGGGCCTTGGCTGGGTGGTGTGGCGGTCGGCCGAGTTCTTGCCCGAGGACCTGGTGTTCAAGGTCAGCTACCTCGGCGGGTCGATGCCGACGTTCGCGCTGAACTTCTCCCGGCCGGGCGCGCAGGTGCTGCTGCAGTACTACAACTTCCTCCGCCTGGGTCGCAGCGGCTACCGCTCGGTGCAGCGGGTCTCACAAGACGTGGCCATGCACATCGCCGACGAGGTCGCCAAGCTGGCGCCGTTCGAATTGTGGGGATCAGGCCCCGACATGCCGGTCGTCGCGTGGCGGATGAAGCACGGCTACACCGACAAGTGGGACCTATACGACCTGGGCAATCACCTTCGCCAGGCAGGCTGGCTGGTACCCGCTTACCCATTGCCTGACGACCTTTCCGACGTCACCGTGCAGCGGATCGTGGTGCGCAACGGCGTCTCGATGGACCTTGCCGATATCCTGCTCGGCCACATCAGCTCATCGGTCAGCTACCTGGACGGCATGGAAGGGCCGCTGCCGAGGAAGGGACGCCGGACGACGGGGTTCCATCACTAGGGCAGGATGCCGTCCTCGGTCAGCGGCAGTGACCGCAGGCGCCGCCCGGTGATGACGAAGATCGCGTTCGCGATCGCGGGAGCCACCGCGATCATCGGCGTCTCGCCGGCGCCGGCCGGCGGCAGGTCCGGGCGATCGAGCAGGATCACCTCGACCTCGCCGACGTCCGCCAGCCGCGGCACCCGGTACGCGGAGAACGCGCCGTTGGTGATCTTCCCGCTGGCGAACTCGATCCGCTCGTACAGCGCGCCGCCGAGTGCCATCACCGTGGCGCCCTCGACCTGGTTGCGCACCGTCTGCGGGTTGATGATCGCGCCGCACTCGTAGGCGGTCACCAGCCTGCTGACGCGGACCTGGCGATCCGGCCCGAGCCGTACCTGCGCCGCCGTGGCCACGCGGCCGTCCTTCTCCAGGCCGCACGCGATGCCCCAGCCGCCTTCTTCGCCCCAGCCGACGTGGGCGGCGACCGCCCGCAGCACGGCGGCGAGCCTGTCGTCGGCGAGATTGGCCAGCCGGAACTCGACCGGGTCTATCTCGGCCGCGTACGCTAGCTCGTCGAGCATCGACTCCCTGGCGAAGTTGTTCGCCGTCGCGGCGAGCGCGCGGTACGAGGCCTGGGGGAGCGGGCTCGCCGCCGGGACGTACTCGAGCCGCTGGTCGGCGACCAGGTACGGGGTCGCGATCCCGGCCGGACCCGCGTTGATGTTCGTGTGCGTCCAGCCGGACAGCTGGCCGGCCTCGGTGAGGCCGGCCGTGATGTCGATCACCGCGGCCGGGCGCAGCGAGCCCGCGGTGAACTCCTCGGCCCGGCTCCACGCCACCCGCACCGGCCGGCCAGCGGCGCGGGCCAGCACGGCCGCCTCGGTGGCTATCCCGCCCGCGTGCTTGCCGCCGAAGCCGCCCCCTGTCGACGGCACGATGATCCGCACGTCCTGCTCGGCGAGCCCGAGCGCGGCAGCGACCTCGGCCCGTACGTTGAACGGCGTCTGGGTGCCCGTCCACACGGTGAGCCGGCCATCATCCCAGCTCGCCACCGCCACCCTGGTCTCCAGTGCCGCGTGGGCGAGATACGCCGTGGTGTAGGTCGCCTCGCAGCGAACCGCCGCGACCTCAAGCGCGGCAGCGGCCGAGCCCTGCTGCCGCAGGACGGGGCCGCCCCAGCGCCCTGAACCGCCTTGCGACGGGTGCTCGCGCAGGTACGCGGCGATGTGGTCATCGGAAGGGGCGTCCGGCAGATCCCACTCGGCGCGCAGGTCAGCCACCGCTCGCGCGGCCGCGGCTGGCTCCGCCGCGACGATCCCAGCCAAGCCTCCGTCCTGGACAAGCTGGACGTCCGGCCGGTCGCTGACGGCCGTGGCATCGAGGACGCGCAGGGTGGCCCCGTGGACTGGTGGTCGCAGCACGGCGCCGTGCCACATCCCTGGCTGGCTGAGGTCGGAAACGAACCGCCGGGCACCGGTCACCGCGGCGGTTACCCCGGGCGGCGTGTGCGGCCGTCCGACCAGCCGCCAGCTTGGCGGATCCGACAGCTCGGGCTCGCTGGTGACCAGCTCGACCCGCCGTTCCCCCGGCTGGATAGGCAACAGCGTGCGGGCGCGCGCGGCGGCCTTACGCAGGGCCGCTCCGGCATCCGGCATCGAGCGACTGCCGAACGTGCCATGGTCAAACGGGCACAGGTCGGTGTCGCCCATGGCGATCCGCACCGCGGCGAGCGGCACGCCGAGCTCCTCAGCGACCAGCATCCGCAGCGCGGTCCTGTTGTCCTGACCGACGTCGACCTTGCCTGTGAACGCGACAACCGCCCGGGCGGCGCTCACGTGCAGCCACGCGCCGCCGCTGCTCGTGGTCCAGCCCGAGGCCGGGTCGGCTGGCGGCAGCACGACGACCAGCCCGTCGCCGAGCGGGCCGAACCAGTCGCGCTCGGCGGGGTCGGTGAGGTCCCACGGCCTGGCGGGCCGGTAGGCGGCCTCGCCGGGAAGCGGCGGCCCCCACCGGTCCGAGTCGGGTTCGCCGGGTTCGCCGGCACCGGGTTCTTCGGTACCGGGTTCGCCGGCGGCCACCGTCGCGCCGCTGGCCGCCAGGCCGCGCACGGCGCGGCGGATCCGGGGATAACAGCCGCACCGGCAGACCTGGCCGGACAGCGCGGCGTCGATCGCCTCGTCATCCGGGTGCGGGTTGGCCGCGAGCAGGGCGGTGGTTGCCAAGATCATCCCCGGCGTGCAGTACCCGCACTGCGCGGCGACCTCCTGCGCGAACGCCCGCTGCACCGGATGCGGACGCGCTGGCGACCCGAGGCCCTCGATGGTCGTGATGCGGCGGCCGGCGGCCGAGGCGGCGGTCCGCTGGCAGGACCTGACCGGCTCGCCGTCGATCAGGACCGTGCACGCCCCGCACTCTCCCTCACCGCAGCCGAGCTTGGTCCCGGTCAGGCCTAGTTGCCCGCGGAGCGCGTCGATCAGGTCGCTGGCAGCCGGCACCGACCGGTGCCACCCGTTGACATTGAAGCTGACCTCGCCCATCGGCACGCTCGGCAAGACCGGTCAGTACCCGCCCGTGCCGTAACCGGGGTAGCCATACGGGTCTGCCGCGTATGGATCCGAGCCCGCGTAGCCGCCTGGATCCTGGCCCGCCGGCGGGTACCCGGCTGGCTCGCTGGGCGCCGGGTAGCCAGGCGCCGGCTGAGCTGGCACCGGGTGGCCTGGCACTGACTGGTTCGGCATTGAGTAGCTCGGCACCGGGTAGCTTGCGGTCGCGGGCACCGAGTAGGGGGGCACAGCGTACTGCGTTGGCTGGCCCAGTGCTGGCTGGCTCAGTGCTGGCTGGCTCAGTGCTGGCTGGCTCTGCCCGACCGGTTGCAGGCTCGGCGTGGCGCCGAGTGAGCCATAGCCTCCGCCCGGCGGGGCAGGCAGCGGGCTTGGCTGGACAGGGCTTGGCTGGACACCGGGCACGCCAAGCGCAGGGGGTGCCTGGTAGCCCGCCGGGTCGTCGGCGTAGCCGGGCGGTGGGTACGGGGGCGGATAGCCAGGCTGGGCCGCGATGGGCGGGTAGGCAACCTCGGGAGGCCGCGCGTGCGGGCCTGAGTCCTGCGCACCCGATCCTGACGCGTAGCCTGCTGGCCCGGCTGGGACCGGGTAGGGAGCGGTCGCCGCCGTGCTGGCCTGATAGCCAGCGTTGGCCTGGTAACCAGCGCTGTCTGGGTAGCCAGCGCTGTCCGGGTAGCCAGCGCTGTCGTGGTAACCGGTGCTTGGCTGGTAACTAGCGTTGCCGCCCTGGTAACTGGCGCCGGTTTGGTAACCAGTGCTGCCCGGGTAGCTCGCCTGAGCGGCCGGGTAGCTGCTGGCAGGCGGCGGATAGCTGTCGGTGCCTCGCGCCGCCGGCGTCGGCGAGGCGAGCGGGTACGCGCTTGCCTCGGCAGGGACTGGGTACCCTTGCGGCGCCGATATTGACGAGGGAACCGACTGGTAGGGGTCGTACCCGCCTGGCGGCGTGCTCGCGTCGGCCCGGTTCCTTCGGTACGACCTGCTGTCGTCGGTGATCTTGGGAAACGACGGGCTGGTCAGCGGATCGTCGTCGGCGATGACTGGCGGGAGGAAGC
>JASIBM010000460.1 GCA_030045175.1 Streptosporangiaceae bacterium
GTGCCCCACACGCCGTCCCGCTCGCTGGCCACGAACCCCTGCGAGCGAAGGTGGCGGTCCGTGTAGTACCCGCCGGCCGCGCAGTTGCCCGCCGGGTCGCACGACACCGACGTGACATAGGCGGCGGACCCCTTGTTCAGGGCCGCCAGGCCGGGCACCTCGATCGCCCGGCCCCAGACGCCGTGCCGCTCGCTGGCCACGAACCCCTGGACATGGGGCGCGACCTGGCGATAGGCGTAGTACCCGCCGACCGCGCAGCTGCCGGCCGAGCCGCACGACACCGAGCTGATCTCGGCATAGCCGCCCTTGTTCAGGGCCGCCAGGCCGGGCACCTCGATCGCCTGGCCCCAGACCCCGTGCCGCTCGACGACCACGAACCCCTGCTGATGGCCGTGCCGGTCCCGGTAATGGCCGCCGGCCGCGCAGTTGCCCGCCGAGGCGCACGACACCGAGTTCACCCTGGCGTGCCCGCCCTTGTTCAAGATCCCCAGGCCGGGCACCTCGATCGCCCGGCCCCACGAGCCGGCGGCCCGGACCACCTCCCTGCCCGAAGCGGCAGCACCCGGGCCCGCCGCGCACCCCGCCGCAGCGCAAGCGGCCAGCGACAGGGCGAGCAGATACCTTCTCAGCCCGAACATCGCACCCTCCACCGCCCGTCCGCCGCCGGCTAGCAAGATGACGCGCCACGCCCGCAGATGGATGACACGCACCGTTACCCCGCCGTCACCGGCTCGCGGCAGGCCGCGCCTCCAGCACCTGACCGCCTTCTGTGCAGACGGCAGCGGGGTTGCCGCCGGCCGATCACGACGGCTCGTGCAGCGCCTGGAACTCTGCGACCAGCGGCGACATGTGCTCACCCATCTCTACTTGAGTGAGGAGTATGCCGACCGTGCCGTCCGGGTCGACGAAGAAATCTGTACCCGATCCGCCGGACCAGCCGAAGCGGCCGCGCTGCGGTCCCGCTGTCTTCACCGCCACGCCAAAACCCCATCCCGTGCCGTCCCAGAACCTCGGGAAGAAGAAACTGTCCTCGGTCTTGCACGCCGCTGGCACTTGGTCGCTGGTCATCTGCCGTAGGTGATCAGGTGAGATCACCGGGTGCCCGTTGACTCGCCCCCCTTCGGCCAGCATCCGGACGAAGCGGTGATAGTCCCGTGCGGTGGAGACGAGCTCGCCATGGCTGACGTCAAATGACGGCGGCCCCGCGTAGAAACCGCCACCGGCCGGCTCGATCTGCACGAATCCCTCGTCACCGTGCCGGTAAGCCGCAGGCAACCGGTCCAGCTTGCCCTCCGCCACCCACAGCGCGGTGTCGGCCATGCCGAGCGGGCCGAAGACGTCCTCGGCCAGATGCTGACCGAGCGGGTGGCCAGTCACCCGCGAGATGAGGATGCCGAGCACGGCAAACGAATGGTGATAGCGCCATCCTTCTCCCGGCTGGAACGCCAGCGGAAGTTCCGTCAGGCGGCGCAGCCACTCGTCAGCGCCCATCGCCGGTGGCTCCGGGCCGGCCTCAGTGCCGTTCGCGGCCATCGCCTGCCCCAACGGCGAAGCCTCGGTCACCATGCCATACCCGCAGGTATTGGTCAGCAGGTCGCGAAGCGTGATGGCGCGGCGAGCCGGCACGGTGTCGTCGAGCTCAGCCGCTGGATCGCGCAGCACCTGACGGTCGGCCAGCTCCGGCAGCCAGCTCAGCAGGCTCTGGTCGAGCTCGAGGCGCCCTGCCTCCACAAGGCGCAGCGCGGCGACCGACGTAATCGCCTTGGTCATGGACTGGATCCGCATGATCGCGTCCTCGCCCATAGGACCGCCACCGATCGACGCCACGCCCGCCGTGACCACATCGGCGTGCCCGGCACCTAGAACCGCGACCCCGCCAGGAATCGTGCCGGCGTCGACGTGACGAACCAGCAGCTCCCGCAACGCTCTGCTCACCTTGGCTCCCAGGTCATGTCCGAGGAGCGTACTCGATCGAGCGAAAGGCCAGTCCCTTCCCAGCCACGCCAGGGCTAAACGGACTGGCCGGGGTGCGGGGCGGCGTTACGGAGCCGGCTGCCGCTATAGCCGACGGTTGAGCCGGTGACGCGCTGCCAGAACGGCCAGATGGACGGCGTGATCCGCAGCTCGATCCCGGCGCGGGCGTGACTGCCCAGCAGGTCATCGAAGGCCACCCGGCCGAGGGCCTGCACAGGCTCCTCGCTCACCCAGTAGCCGCCGACCTCGTGCGGGGCGAACGTGGCCACGGGCAGCTGGTAGGCGTACAGGCGGCAGGACCGCATCGACTCCAGCCAGCCCGCCTCGATGACGTGGACCCGGGCGGCAGCGCCCTGGCCGAAGAACCGCTCACGGTCCCCCGGCGTGGTCGCCGTGACCGGCCAGATACAGCCACGCGGGCAGTCCCTGGGAAACCAGAACAACGGCGCGTGCCGGGTATCCACCGCCCACACCAGCGCCCGGCCACCCCGACCGCCAGCCGGCGACCGCGGCCAGAACCGGCCCAGCGAGCCATCCTCGCTGAAATGCCACAACGCGAAACCGCCCTCACCGTCATACGGCGGCGCGGGCTCGCGGGCGATCAGGCCCTCCGGGTAATCAGCTCCCACCACGCGCATGCTCCCACGCCACCGCGCCCGGTGCATCACCCGCCGGCCGGGCCAGCTAGGGCATCAAGATCTCCGCGGCGCAACCGGACTCAGTGCCCGGGTAGTTCCCGCAGGCATTGATATGTTCACTTCGAAGTGGCGGCCTGGCGGCTTCGGCGGGGCAGGCTGGTGGCGTAGCTGCTTGCCAGCGCAGGATGCGGTGCGTCAGAAGGTGGTGGCGGTGAGCCTGGACTTCGGTGCTGTGGTGGTACCGCGTACGGCGGCGGAGCGGTACCGGGCGGCCGGGCTCTGGCGGGATGAGACGGCCGCTGATGATCTCCGCAGGGGCGCGCGGCTGTTCCCTGACAGGCCGGCGCTGGTGACTCGGCGTAGCGGCACCGGCGTGGTGGCGACCATGAGCTATGGCGTGCTTGATGACTGGGTGGACCGGTTCTGCGCGGCGCTGCAGTCGTTAACTCCGCCCCCTGGGGTGGTGGCTTACCAGCTGCCGGACTGGTGGGAGACGGTCGCGCTGACCCTGGCGTGCATGCGGCTGGGGAAGGTGGCGGTGCCGCTGCTTGTCACCGTGCGGGAGCAGCAGCTGCGGCAGGCCCTGTTGCTGACCGGCGCCGAGGTGTGCGTTGTGCCGCAGGAGTGGGACGGCTACCCGCACGCGCGCGTCCTGGCCGCCCTCGCCGGGGACTTGCCGCGGCTCGCCCATCGTGTCGTGGCGGGAGACGCCGCGGCTACGAGCGCCGTCAGCTTCGCCAAGGTGTTCCTGGAGCGGTACCTGCCCGGCTCCGGGCAGGGCGGCGTCGCGGCCGGGCGGTCCGGCGCGGATGCGGACCTGGTGTGCCTGGTGCTGTTCACCTCAGGGACGACCGGGCAGGCCAAGGCCGTGCTGCACAGTCACAACACCGTCTACGCCAGCGGGTGGAACTCCACCCTCGAGCCGGTCGGCGCAGCGGGCGAGGCGCTCGTCGCGGCCACCACCCAGACGATCAGCCACCTGGCCGGACTGTCGTTCGCCGTGCTGGGCCCGCTGGCCCGCGGCGCGACCGGCGTGTTCCAGGACGTTCATGACCCGGCAGGCTTCCTCGACCTGGCTGCCGCATCGGGCGCGACCCGGATCTTCTCCGCCCCGGCCCGGCTATTCGACCTGATCGACGAGCAACGGCGCAGGCCACGCCCGCTGTCGGCGCTACGGTGCGTCCGTTCAGGGGCGACGCCGGTGTCGCCCCGGCTGGTCGCAAGCACCGAGGGTACCTTCGGCGTCCCGCTGCAGACCACCTGGGGAATGACCGAGGTCGGATGGGCGACCCTGGTCCCTGGCGACGCCGCGCCCCGGACATCTGGCCATTCCGACGGCTGCCCACTGCCCGGAGTAGAAATCGACCTGGCCGACGCCGACCCGGCCACCGGCACCGGCCAGCTGCGGGTCCGCGGCCCGTCCGTCTGCCTGGCCACCGCCACGCCCGCAGGCCAGCTCACCCTGACCTCCGGGCACCACGACGGCTGGTATCTCACCGGGGACCTCGTCCGCGACGACGGCCACGGCGGCGTGCGCCTGGTCAGCCGCAGCGCCGACCGGGTCGGCGGCAACCTGCTGGTACCCATCCGCGACGTCGAGGACGAGCTCATCGAGCACCCGGCCATCACTGACCTGGCGCTGATCGGCATCCCGGACGAACGGGCCGGCGAGCACGTCTGCGCGGTCATCGTCCCCGCCAACCCAGCCGCACCGCCCACCATCAGCGAGCTCAGCGAATTCCTCACCAGCCGGGGGGTCACCGGCTGGCATCACCCAACCCGGCTGGAAATCGCCAGTACCCTGCCCCGCGACCAGCACGGGAAAGTCCAGCGCGCCACCCTCCGCACCCGCTACCAGCACCCCGGCCACGACGACACCCAAGCCCGCTAAACAACACAGGATTTGTATTGGCATCCGGGGACGACGCTGACGATGGCGGGCGCTGATTCGGGTCTACTATATTTTCAGGCAGGATTTGAAGCTCGAATTGGGGGCTGTGGGTGCGGGCTGGCTTTGAGCTGGCCGGGCGCTACGTCCTGGAAGAGCTGCTGGGCCAGGGCGCGGTGGGCGAGGTCTGGCAGGCGACGGATCGCGAGCTCGGCCGCCCGGTGGCGGTGAAGGTGATCCGGGAGCGGGCCGCGGACCCGAAGCTGGCCGCAGGGTTGCTGGGTGAGGCCAGGATCGCGGGGCGGCTCCAGCACCCCGGCATCACCGTGGTGCACGATGCCGGCGAGCATGACGGCCAGCCGTTCGTCGTGATGGAGCTGCTGCACGGCCGGGACCTGGGCGCGGTGCTGGAGGACTGGCCCGGCGGCATGCCGGCCGACCGGGCGGTGTCGCTGGGGATCCAGGCGGCGGACGCGCTCGCGGCTGCGCACGCGGGCGGTGTGGTGCACAGGGACCTCAAGCCCGCGAACTTGTTCGTGCAAGAGGGCGGGCAGCTGAAGATCTGTGATTTCGGGATCGCTGTCGCGGCCGGCGTGACGGCGTCGCCGACCTCGGTGAGCTATGTGGTGGGCACGCCGGCGTACATGTCGCCAGAGCAATGCGACGGGCAGGAGGCGGGCGAGGCCGGTGACTTGTATTCGCTGGGCTGCGTGCTGCACGCGTTGCTGACTGGCCGGCCGCCGTTCGCCGCCGGCCCGCCGCTGGCGGTCATGGCCCAGCATCGCACCGCCGCTCCGGCCGGGCCGCGGGCCTTGCGCCCGGCCATTCCCGTCGGCCTGGACCAGCTCGTGGTCGCCCTGCTCGCGAAGGATCCCGCG
>JASIBM010000461.1 GCA_030045175.1 Streptosporangiaceae bacterium
GGATCTGCCATCGAGGTCAAGACGCCAGCCGAGCTCTCGCTGATGCGAGAGGCCGGGCTGGTCGTGGCGCGGACGCTGCGCGTGGTGGCGGCCGCCGTGGAGCCCGGCATCAGCACCGCCGAGCTCGACTCGATCGCGGCGCGTGAGATCAGGCGGATGGGCGCGCAGCCGTCGTTCCTCGGCTACCACGGCTATCCAGCGACGATCTGCACGTCGGTGAACCACCAGATCGTGCACGCCATCCCCAGCGACGAGGCCAGGCTAGTGGCCGGTGACATCATCTCGATCGATGCGGGCGCCATCGTCAGCGGCTGGCATGGTGACGCGGCGATCACGGTGCCGGTCGGCCGGGTGCCAGGCGAGGTGGCCGCCTTGATCCGAGCGTGCGAGGTCGCGCTCTGGCACGGCCTGGCGGCCGCGCAGGCCGGAAGCCGGCTCACCGACATCTCACACGCGATCGAGACCAGCGCGCAGGCCAGCGGTCCCTACGGGATCGTGCAGGAGTACACGGGCCACTTCATCGGCTCGCAGATGCACATGGAGCCGGCCGTGCCCAACCATGGCAAGCCCGGCCGAGGGCCGGTACTCGCCGAGGGCATGGCGCTCGCGATCGAGCCCATGCTCGTGCTCGGCGATCGCCGCACCCGCCTGCTCGACGACGACTGGACCGTCGTGGCGGCCGACGGCAGCCTCGCGGCGCACTTCGAGCACACGGTGGCGATCACCGCGGACGGCCCGTGGGTGCTGACCGCAGAGGACGGGGGCGCGAGCGGGTTCGCCAGGCTCGCGCCGACCTCGGCCCGCCACGCCGGCGCCGCTGGCGACACCCGAGCCGACGATGACCGAGCCGACGAGGGCCGAGCCGACGATGACATGGCCGCCGGCGACCTGCGGTCTAGCAGCGCGAGGAGGCGCTGATGGACTCTGAATCGCGGATGCGCGCTTCCGACCACGACCGGGACCGAACCGCTGACCTGCTACGCGAGCACCATGCCGCCGGCAGGCTGGACCCGGAGGAGTTCGCGGAGCGCCTGGACAAGACGTATCAGGCGAGAACCATCGGGGATCTCGATGAGCTCACCGCAGATCTTCCCCCGATCGATCGCTACCCCCTGCCCTGGGGTCACTCCGGGGGATCAGGGCCTGCTCGCTGAGCGGTAGTGCTTCTTCGGTTCGCATTGTTGGCGCGGCTCAAGTAGACTCTGCTGCGGCCCATGAAGTCGCCGTCTGTCATGCTCTGATCCTGGGGCGATGCCGGCTCGTCGGCGGGCCACCCGGTCAGGCAGTGGGCTGCGCAGGCAATGGGTTGCGTGGGTACAGGGTCGCGAGCGCCTGCCGTCACCGGGACGCTATCCTGATCGCTTGTCCCCTTGGGCGGTGACGTGACCGGCGACGGCTGCGTCAGCCACGGGGACCGGCAACAACGGCTGGCACCAAGTGACTCAGCAAGACAGACGACAACTCATCACGACCGGACAATAAGCGAAGCGCGGAGTACATGCCCAAGAAAGACGGTGCCATCGAGATCGAGGGCACGGTAGTTGAGCCCCTGCCCAACGCGTTCTTCAGGGTGGAGCTCGACAACGGGCACAAGGTTCTGGCTCACATCAGCGGCAAGATGCGGATGCACTACATCCGGATACTGCCCGGCGATCGCGTGGTCGTCGAGTTGAGTCCGTACGACCTGAGCCGCGGCCGGATCGTCTATCGCTACAAGTGAGCGGCGATGGGAGCACACCGGGCGATTGCGGTTAAAGTACCGGCCGAGAATAACTTGGCCTGTCGGGTTGTTATCGCATGGCTGGTACAAGCGGTAAAGAAGTAGGCGCCGCAAGGCGTCGCGAAGGAGATCCACCATGAAGGTCAAGCCGAGTGTGAAGAAGATCTGTAGCAAGTGCCGGATCATCCGCCGGCACGGCCGCGTGATGGTCATCTGCTCCGACCCGCGCCACAAGCAGCGGCAGGGGTAGGACGGCAAGACGTGCCGCACTCCAGGCGCCCAGGCGCCTGGAGCACCTCCGGGGGAGGCCGGAGCCGCGCTCAGGGCACGGGTGCGGAGTGGCACGCAAGACCTCCAGATTGAGAAGGAGAGTTGCCCGCGATGGCACGATTGGTAGGAGTGGACCTGCCGCGGGAGAAGCGGCTAGAGGTCGCCCTGACCTACATCTATGGCGTCGGCAGGACCCGAGCGCGCCAGACGCTCGACGCGACGGGGATCAACGGTGACACGCGCGTTCACCAGGTCAGCGACGACGAGCTCGTGCAGCTGAGGGACTGGATCGAGGCGAACTACAAGGTCGAGGGTGACCTTCGCCGCGAGGTGCAGTCCGACATCAGGCGCAAGGTCGAGATCGGGTGCTACCAGGGCCTGCGGCACCGCCGCGGGCTGCCGGTGCACGGCCAGCGCACCCAGACCAACGCCCGCACCCGCAAGGGCAAGAAGAAGACAGTGGCCGGCAAGAAGAAGGCCGGCAAGAAGTAGTCCGTTACCGGACCGATCACCTCCCGGAGTAGACGAGCAGATGCCTCCTAAGAGCCGAACCGGCGTCAAGAAGGTGCGCCGCAAAGAGCGCAAGAACATCGCGCATGGCCACGCGCACATCAAGAGCACGTTCAACAACACCATCGTGTCCATCACCGACCCAGCAGGGAGCGTCATCTCGTGGGCGTCGTCCGGCCAGGTCGGATTCAAGGGCTCGCGGAAGTCCACTCCGTTCGCCGCGCAGATGGCCGCCGAGGCGGCCGCGCGCCGGGCGATGGAGCACGGCATGCGCAAGGTCGACGTCTTCGTCAAGGGCCCAGGTTCGGGTCGCGAGACCGCGATCAGGTCGCTCCAGGCAACCGGCCTTGAGGTCGGCTCCATTCAGGACGTCACCCCGGTTCCGCACAACGGCTGCCGCCCGCCCAAGCGGCGGCGAGTCTGAGGGAGTAAAAGGCAACCATGGCTCGATACACCGGTGCGGATTGCAAGCGCTGCCGCCGTGAGAAGACCAAGCTGTTCTTGAAGGGCGCCAAGTGCGAGTCGCCCAAGTGCCCGATTGAGATCCGTCCCTACCCGCCGGGTGAGCACGGCAGGAACCGGCCCAAGGAGAGCGAGTACCTGCTTCAGGTCAGGGAGAAGCAGAAGGCCAGGCGGATCTACGGCATCCTCGAGAAGCAGTTCCACAACTACTACGAGGAAGCGACGAAGACTCGCGGCAAGACCGGCGAGGCGCTGCTGCAGATCCTGGAGAGCCGCCTCGACAACGTGATCTACCGTGCGGGCTTCGCCAAGAGCCGTGACATGGCGCGGCAGGTGGTCAGGCACGGCCACGTGCTCGTGAACGGCCGTAAGGTGAACATCCCGTCATTCCGGGTGAGCGAGCGCGACATCGTCGAGATCGCGGCCAAGTCGCACGAGCTCACGCCCTTCATCGTGGCCCGCGCGGAAGCGGGCGAGCGGCAGGTACCTGCCTGGCTCGAGGTGATCCCCGCCAAGATGCGCATCCTCGTGCACTCGCTCCCCTCGCGCGCCCAGATCGACACGCTTGTCCAGGAGCAGCTCATCGTCGAGTACTACTCGAAGTAAATAATCGCCACCCTGGCCGGCCAGCCAGCGACGGCCAGCTAGCGGGGGGCCAGCACAGCCTGGCGGCGCAAGCCGCCAGCCTTAGTCGCCTGTCAAATAGCGGGCAGGTGGAGAGGATCAATGCAATGCTTATCGCCCAGCGTCCCACCCTCACAGAAGAGCAGGTAGACGAGTACCGCTCGCGGTTCACGATCGAGCCGCTCGAGCCGGGGTTCGGTTACACGATCGGGAACTCGATCCGGCGCACCCTGCTGTCCTCGATTCCTGGTGCGGCCGTCACCAGCATCAGGATCGAAGGCGTGCTGCACGAGTTCTCCACCGTACCTGGGGTCTCCGAGGATGTCACCGACATCATCTTGAACCTCAAGGAGCTTGTGGTCTCCTCCGAGCACGACGAGCCGGTGCACATGTACCTGCGCAAGCAGGGCCCGGGCGAGGTCACCGCGGCGGACATCTCGCCGCCTGCCGGGATGGAAGTGCACAATCCCGACCTGCACATCGCGACGCTGAATGCCAAGGGCAAGCTGGAGATGGAGCTGACCGTCGAGCGCGGGCGCGGTTACATCTCGGCCTCGCAGAACAAGCAGCCAGGACAGGAGATCGGACGGATTCCGATCGACTCGATCTACTCGCCCGTGCTGCGGGTTACCTACAAGGTCGAGGCGACCCGCGTGGAGCAGCGCACCGACTTCGACCGCCTGATCTTGGACGTGGAGACCAAGCCGTGCATGCGGCCCCGAGACGCGGTGGCGAGTGCGGGCATGACGCTGGTCGAGCTGTTCGGCCTGGCCAGGGAGCTGAACCTGGAGGCCGAGGGGATCGACATCGGCCCGTCGCCCACCGACGCGGCGCTGGCCGCCGACCTGGCGCTGCCGATCGAGGAGCTGAACCTCACGGTCCGCTCCTACAATTGCCTCAAGCGCGAGGGCATCCACACCGTGGGCGAGCTTGTTGCCCGCAGCGAGCAGGACCTGCTTGACATTCGCAACTTCGGCGCCAAGTCCATCGAGGAAGTCAAGCAGAAGCTGGTCGACATGGGCCTGGCACTCAAGGACTCCCCGCCCGGGTTCGACCCGGGAACAGCGGCGGACAGCTACGGTGCCGACGACGAGGACGAGAGCTACGTCGAGACCGAGGAATACTGACGGTCCGTGCATCGGCCCGTCAGCGAGCGCGATCAACTAGAGCACAAACCGAGGAGAGTCTTCGATGCCCACGCCCACGAAGGGTCGCCGAATGGGCGGCAGCGCGGCACACCAGCAGCACATGCTGGCGAACCTCGCCACGGCGTTGTTCGAGCACGGCAAGATCACGACGACCGAGGCTCGCGCCCGCCGCCTGCGCCCGGTCGCCGAGCGCCTGATCACGTTCGCCAAGAGGGGCGACCTGCACGCCCGGCGGCAGGTGCTGACCCTGGTCACGGACAAGGCCGTGGTAAAGACCCTGTTCGATGACATCGGCCCGAGTTACACGACCCGTGCGGGCGGTTACACGCGGATCACCAAGGTCGGTCCCCGCAAGGGTGACAACGCCGCGATGGCGGTGATCGAACTGGTCCGCGAGACCTCCGAGGTGAAGCCGCGGCGCCGTGCCAGGCGCGCTCAGCCTGCCGCAGGCGGGCCGGGGCGTCCTGGCCAGCCGGCCGAGGCGGTCGCCACCGAAGAGGAGGCAGCGGAGCAGGCAGGCGACGCCGAGATCACCGTGGCCGAGGTCGGCGACGTCCAGGCGGCGCAGGACGACGCGATCGAGGCTGAGGCCGACGCGGGAGCCGCTGAGGACAACGGAGCCGCGGACGCGGACCAGGCGGACGACGAGCAGTCAGACAGCTGAGCACGGAACGCGGGCCTGAGCCTTCGGTCGCCGAAGGCTCAGGCCCGGTGCGGTTGCGGCTTGAGATCGGCTACGACGGGACCGACTTTCACGGGTGGGCGAGCCAGCCTGGCGTGCGCACCGTCCAAGACGTGCTCGAGCAGGCGCTGCGCCTGGCGCTGCGCCTGCCGCAGCCGCCCTCGCTGACCGTGGCAGGCCGCACCGACGCGGGCGTTCATGCCAGGGGCCAGGTAGCCCACATGGACGTGCCGCTCGAGTCGTGGGTGACCATGGCTCCGCTGGCTCTGCGTCGGATCGGCAGGATCCTGCCGGCTGACCTGACGGTGCGCGCGATCAGGGTGGCTCCGCCTGGCTTCGACGCCAGGTTCTCGGCTCTGTGGCGGCGTTATTCGTATCGGGTGTGCGACAGCCTGGCAAGCGTGGATCCGGTGCGGCGGCGGGACACGCTCTCCTGGCCGGGCCCGCTGGACCTGGACAGGATGAATGAAGCGGCAGGGATGTGCCTGGGCGAGCACGACTTCGCCGCGTTCTGCAGGCGTCGCCAGGGAGCCAGCACGGTACGCAATCTGCTCCGGCTTGACTGGCGGCGCGCCGACGATGGCGTCGCGGTTGCCACGGTGACAGCCGACGCGTTCTGCCACAACATGGTCAGGGCGCTGACCGGCGCGTTGCTGCCAGTCGGCGACGGCCGCAGGCCGGCGACATGGCCGGCCGAGTTGCTCGCGGCGGGAGTACGGAGCCCTGCGGTCATGGTCGTGCCACCGCACGCGCTCTGCCTCGAGCAGGTTGGCTACCCGCCGGACGCCGAGCTCGCCTTGCGCGCCGCAGCCACCCGCCGGGTCCGTATCGTCGGCGAATAGCGGAAGCTCGGGTCAGGACGCGCTAGCTGGATGGCATGGGCTTGCCGTTGGCCATGCGGTAGCTGAGGCTGATGTTGACCGTATCGGCGATCAGCGTGCTGATGAAGTCGTTGAGGCGCGAGCGTTGCGCGCTGGTGCTTGGCGTGCGCAGGTTGATGAACTCGGCGTAGACCAGAACCAGGTAATGGCCTTTGACGCCTGCGTACTCGATCCCGGTCCCCTCTCCGATCTCGCGGGTCGGTCCGCTGTGGGCTGGAAGCTGCGCGACGAACTCGGAGCGGCCGGCGGCGCTGGCCGCGGCCCCTGCCCCCGTGTAAGTCTTCAGGTTGAACACGCCGATGGTCGCCATCATCTTCGCCGCGGAGGAGAAGTAACTGGCCCTGATGGCCTGCGTGCAGCCCGCCCGGTGCACGGCGGCCTGCAGCGAACTGCCGATGAGGGCGCTGCGGCAACCCACCGACTTTGCGGCGATCGACCGCCGGTAGGAGATCCCCGCAGCGGTGAAGCCGACCGGGTACAGCTCCTGCGCAGTCAGCTTGACCGGGTCGGTGGCCCGGACCGCGATGTACCGCCAGATCCCTCCCGGCGTGCTTGGCGACGGGCTGGCGGACGGAGAATGCGAGCTTCGGGCGTTGTTCCGCGGCGCGCCCGCGCTGCCTGCCTGGCCGCCCCCGTGGGAGGTCAGCACCAGCACTAGCGCGACAGCGACGACGATCGCCGCCGCCGCGCCGACGGCGACCTTGACCGAGTGATGACCCGAGCCCTGGCCGGCTCGACCCGACGCCGGGCGGCGGGGGCCGCCACCGCTGGTTGCCGGCCTGGAGCCTCGGGTCGCGGCCGAGCGTGCGTCAGCGCCTGAAGATCCCGAACGGCCTGCGGGCGGCGTAGCCCCGCGCCTGGATGGCGCGGTCCGGCTCCTCGATCCTGAGCTGTCGCGCGCCGGGGCCGCCCGGCCGGCGCCGCTGGGCGCCGGGTCCTTGATCGCTGGCATCGAGAAGTCGGTGTCGAACTCGTCGGGCGTGATCGTCGCCGCGGCAAGCTGCCTATCCGGATCTCCCCGGCGGGCACCGAGAGGACTGGCGTCGGCGGAGGAAGTGCGGTTCCAGGCGGCGAACGGACCGGGCGGGTACACGTGCGGCGGGTCGCCAGGCTCTGGCGGGAGGCCGCGAACCGCGTTGCTGACCGATGACCGCAGCTGGTGCCCAGGCAGGCTAGCCTGCGGCCAGGGATCACCGGCCGCGTCGTCATCTGCCCAGCTGTACAGGGTGCTCGCTGGCTCGTCCGGCCAATCCGACCCGCCGCTCGCCAGGTCGCCGTCGCCGGAGTAGCCGCCGCCCTGGCTCGCCGCGCCGTGGTCGGAGGCCCAGGTGTATCCGGCCTCGGCCTGCGGGTACCCTGTCTCGCCGTATCCTGCGGCCTGACCGCGCGCCGCGGCCTCGCCGGGTGCGGAACCGGACCGGTTGACCCGGTACGCGGGGGTGAACAGGGAGCCGCCGTTGCCGCCGGTCGGCGTCGGCGCATCGGGAGCGGCTGCCCGCTGCCGACGTCCCGCCGATCCGCTGGGGGATCTGTCACCTGCATTCCGCATGCCGTGAGCGTACCGTTTATGGCGGTGCTGGTGAGCCGGGTAGTGCGATTGCGGGTCCTCTCGCTCGCCTCCGGGCGCCGTTTAGCGCCTGCTAGGCCCCGCCCATCCCACCCGGCTCGCTCGCGCAGGTCCTCTCGCTCGCCTCCGGGCGCCCTTGGGGCGCCGCCTTCCCTCGTCGCGAACACCGCGCTCCTCGGTCAGCGCGGCGCCGGCGCCCTGCGGCTCGCTCGCGCTCTCTCGCCTTCGGCTCGCTCGCGCAGGTCGTTGTGCCTGAAGCGTTTTGACCTTCGATGGCGGCTACCGGTATCCTTACCTGGCGTCCATATGCGTCGGCATGCGCGTGCCCGTATCGCGGGTAGGTTAAGCTGCCGCGATGTCCCGCGTCGGGCCGGCAGCCGGGCGAGGGTCGCAACAACCATCAGGACTCATACGCGAAGGCTTACGACTGTGCGCACTTTCAGCCCGAAGGCCGCCGATGTCCAGCGACAGTGGCATGTCATCGACGCGTCCGACGTCGTCCTCGGCCGGCTTGCCAGCCACGCCGCCGTCTTGCTGCGCGGCAAGCACAAGCCGATCTTCGCGCCGCACGTCGACACCGGGGACTTCGTGATCATCGTGAACGCGGCCAAGGTGGCGCTGAGCGGCAACAAGCTCACAGACAAGATGGCGTACCGGCACTCGGGCTACCCCGGTGGGCTGCGCTCCGTCGCTTACCGTGACCTGATGGCGACCAGCCCGGAGAAGGCGGTCGCCAAGGCCGTGAAGGGCATGCTGCCGAAGAACAGCCTGGGCAGGCAGATGCTGCGCAAGCTCAAGGTTTACGCCGGCCCCGAGCACCCGCACCAGGCGCAGCAGCCGGTGCCGTTCGAGATAACCCAGATCTCCCAGCAGGTCGGTGCGGGAAGTTAGCGCCGCGGCTGCCTGAGCGCCGGATGAGCATGGCACGAGCCGACTAGGAAGCACGAGGAAGACACCGTGGCTGAGACCACAGAAGCGCCGGACGTCGCGGTCGGCGACGTCGACGAGAGCGACGAGTACCTGTCGCAGTACAGCACGCAGACCGGCGAGGCCGCGCCGGGTGCCGCGGCGAAGCCAGCGGCGCGCAGGCCCGTGGTGACCGGCCACGCGCTTGGCACCGGTCGCCGCAAGGAGGCGATCGCTCGCGTGCGGGTCAGGCCCGGCACCGGCCAGTGGCTGATCAACGGCCGGACGATGGAGTCCTACTTCCCGAACAAGGTGCACCAGCAGCTCATCAGCGAGCCGCTGGTCACGCTCGGCGCGGAGGGTCAGTTCGACGTCGTGGCGAGGATCACAGGCGGCGGCGTAACTGGTCAGGCCGGGGCGCTGCGGCTGGGGATCGCCAGGGCACTGATCCTCGTGGATCCTGCTAGCAGGCCGGCGCTCAAGCGCCTCGGGTTCCTGACCAGGGACGCCAGGATCAAGGAGCGCAAGAAGGCGGGCCTCAAGAAGGCTCGTAAGGCACCTCAGTACTCCAAGCGTTAACCTCGGTTGTCGCCGCGGCGGGATCGTGCGCCGTGGCCGTTGCCCGCACCGGGCAGCGGAAGCGGGACAACGGGGAGTGCTGGAGTTTCATGGGCAGGCTGTTCGGGACCGATGGCGTTCGCGGCGTCGCGGGCGAGGATCTGGATGCGCGGCTCGCGCTGAACGTCGCGGCTGCGGCTGCGGAGGTGCTTGGCCAGGAGGGCTCGGGCTCTGGCGTGACCCGGCCGATGGCCGTCGTCGGACGAGACCCGCGCGCCTCCGGCGAGTTTCTTGAGGGCGCCGTGGTGGCTGGGCTGGCCGAGCGGGGCGTCGATGTCCTGCGGCTCGGCGTTGTCCCGACGCCGGCGGTGGCTTACCTGACGGACGTGCTCGGCGCTGACTTCGGGGTCATGCTGTCGGCGAGCCACAATCCGGCGCCAGACAACGGCATCAAGTTCTTCGCTCGCGGTGGCACGAAGCTGCCAGACGAGGTCGAAGATCAGATCGAGGCCGCGATGCTGAGGCCGGGCGCGGGGATGGTCTTGGGCGCGGCGCCTGGCTCGGCCCCGTCGGAGACGATCACCCGCGCCGCAGCAGGCGCGGGGCCGCGAGGCGCGTTCGGCCGGATCAGGGACGCGGCCGGTGAGGCCGAACGCTACCTAGTGCATCTGTGCTCCACGATCGATGGCAGGCCGCTCACCGGTTTGCGGGTCGTGGTCGATTGCGCGCACGGCGCCGCGTACCGGCTCGCGCCGAGGCTACTGCGCGAGGCCGGGGCGGACGTCATCACGATCGGCGTCGAACCCGACGGCCTGAACATCAACGCCGGGTGCGGCTCAACCGATCTCAGCGCGCTGCGGGCAGTGGTGGCCGAGCACGGGGCGGATGCCGGCATCGCCTATGACGGAGACGCTGACCGGTGCCTGGCCGTTGACGCCGCCGCCGAGATTGTCGACGGTGACCAGATCCTGGCGATACTCGCGTTGGCGCTGAAGGGGGCCGGCCGCCTTCCCGGCGACACGGTGGTGGCCACGGTCATGGCCAACCTGGGATTCCGGCTCGCTATGGCCGATGCCGGGATCAACGTGGTCGAGACGCCGGTCGGCGACAGGTACCTGATCGGCGCGATGCTGGACGGGCGCTTCACGATTGGCGGGGAGCAGTCCGGCCACATCATCATGCTCGACCACGCAAGCACCGGCGACGGGCTGCTGACCAGCGTGCAACTGCTCGCTACCATGGCCGCGAGCCGCCGGCCGCTGGCCGAGCTGGCCCAGGTCATGACCAAGTACCCGCAGGTTCTCATCAATGTTCGCGGGGTGGACAAGGCCAAGGTGGCAGCGTCGGGCGAGGTTGCCGGCGCGGTAGCCGCCGCCGGCATCGAACTCGGCGAGACGGGGCGGGTTCTGGTCCGGCCCAGCGGGACCGAGCCTGCGGTAAGGATCATGGTCGAAGCGATCGAAGCCGGTCAGGCGGAGCAGATCGCACGGCGGCTCGCCGACGTGGTGCGAGGCGCAGGCTAGCGCCTCGTTCGTGATCAGCCCGGCCCGTGGTCGGTGGGCAGTCGCCCATCCCGCCGCGCCTCAACAGGCACATGCGACTCAGACACCCCACACGCCACTGAGTCGGCTATGGCCCAGCAGCAGCGTGGGGCCCTAGCTGTCGTTCTAGCAGCAGCGTGGGGTCCTTGCTGTTGTGCGCCACTCGCGATCATGGTCGTGGATGGCGGAGCGAACGTTTCCCGGCAGGCCGACGTGGCAGGCTGGGAACCATGATCCTGGTTAACCCCTCAGGTGAGGCAGCGCGATGAGGGTGGCCCACGCAGTGGCGGACGTCAGGGCCGCCGAGCACGCGCTGATGGAACTCGTGCCCGATGGCGCCCTCATGCAACGCGCCGCGGCCGGACTCGCGTCCGTCTGCGCCAGGTTGCTTGGCCGGGTCTACGGGTCCAGCGTGGTCGTGCTCGCCGGGACCGGCGACAACGGCGGCGACGCTCTCTTCGCCGGCGCGAGGCTGGCCAGTCGCGGCGCCAGGGTGACCGCGATCGCCACAGGAACGCGGCTGCACGACTCAGCCGTCGCCGCCCTGCGCCGGTCCGGCGGGCGGGTCATCGAGGCTGCCGCCCCGGCCGTCCCCCAGGCCGCAGCCGCCGCGATCATGGCAGCCGACCTGATCATCGACGGAATCCTGGGCATCGGCGGCCATGGCGGGCTACGCGAGCCCGCCGCGAGCCTGGCCCGGCTGGCCTCGGACGCGGCTGACGCGGGCGCCGTCGTCGTCGCCACCGACCTGCCCAGCGGCGTGGACGCAGACACCGGCGAGACCGGCGGCGTCGCGATCCGCGCCGACGTCACCGTGACGTTCGGCACGATCAAGCCGGGCCTGCTGATCGACCCCGGCGCCAGCCAAGCCGGGATCGTCGAGCTCGTCGACATCGGCCTGGTCCCGCACCTGAAGGCGCCGCCCGCCGCGATCGCGTTCCAGTCCGCTGACATCGTGGCGCTGCTGCCGCGACCGGGCGCCGAGTCCGACAAGTACCGCCGCGGCGTGCTCGGCGTGCTGGCCGGCAGCGACAGGTTTACCGGCGCTGCCGTGCTCAGCGTGGGCGGTGCGATCCGCGGCGGGGCCGGGATGGTCAGGTTCGCCTCGGCGAGGCCGGCCGTCGACGTGGTCAGGCAGCACTGGCCGGAGGCCGTGACCACGGTCATCGACCCCGGCCCCGACGCCAGCCCGGCCACCGTGGTCGAGTCGATCGGGCGGGTCCAGGCGTGGGTGGCTGGCCCGGGCCTTGGCACAGGCGATGAGGCGGAGGCGCTGCTCGCCGCTGTGCTTGCGACGCCGCTGCCCGTGCTCGTCGACGCCGACGGGCTCACCATCCTCGCGCGGCGCAAGGACCTGCTCGCCCGCCAGTCCGGCGCGCCAACGCTGATCACCCCCCACGCCGGCGAACTCGCTCGATTGCTCAACGCAACGCACACCGAGATCGAGGCTCGCAGGCTGGCTTTCGCTCGGCGGGCGGCGGCCGAACTGGCGGTGACCGTTCTGCTCAAGGGCTCGACAACCGTCGTGGCTTCGCCCGACCCGGCCGAGCCTGTGCTTGTCAATCCGACCGGGACACCCTGGCTGGCGACCGCGGGCTCCGGCGACGTGCTGTCCGGGCTCGGCGGCGCGCTGCTGGCTCAGGGCGTCCAGCCGGCGTCCGCGGCGGCCGGAGCCGCCGCGTTCCTGCACGGCCTGGCTGGCCGCCTGGCGGCACGCGGCGCCCCGATCGGATCAGGCGACGTCCTGGCCGCCCTGCCCGAGGCGCTCCGCGCCATCCACGCCGACTAGCGTGATCGCGTCGCTCGCCGCGCGGCCTGACTTCCATGATCGTGGACTATCCTCAGTTGCCCCAACTGACGGACGACCACGATCATGGTTGTCAGCCCTGTTCGTCGAGCTCGGAACGCCAGCGACCCCTGGTCAGGTCGTAGTGCAGCGGGCCGAACTTGAATTTGGTCAGGTCCAGGGTCAGCAATTGCCGGAAGCTCTCGGCTGGCAGGTCGGGTTCGAGCACTACCCGGATCCCGGTGGCGGTGTCCTGGAGCACCAGGACCTGCTTGGCCTCGGGCTCGCCCTCGGCCACGGCGCCGGTGCTGGCGTCCCCAGGTTTGCCATGCAGCACCTTGGTCACGAACGCCTTGAGCCGCGCGTACGCGTCGTCGGCAAAGTCGCTGGCCAGCTGGCTGACGAACTGCTGGAACGGCAGCGCCGCGAAGATGACAAGCGCGACTTCACCAAGCGACCGCAGGGGCGGGGCCACCCGCACATCGGCGTTCAGCCCGATGTCAGCGAACTCGGCCGTGATCCGATCCGCCTCCTCCGCAGGCACCGGCTGACCCACGAATACTTCTGTGTTCACAGTCATGATCACTCC